>JAYRTA010000009.1:0-13350 GCA_041919875.1 Arenimonas sp. | reverse complement strand
GCGCGGCGCGTTCCGGCGGGCCCGCGACCAGGCCTGCCGTCGTTCCCCGACGGGAATCGGGCATCGGCGCCGCGGCGCCGATGCCGGATGCCCGGCGGCCCTGCCTCAGTCCACGTAAAGCGAACTGACCGACTCGCCGAAGGCGACGCGCCGGATGGTTTCGGCCAGCAGCTCGGCCACGCTCAGCTGGCGGATGCGCGGGCAGGCGCGCGCGGCTTCCGACAGCGGGATCGTGTCCGTGACCACCAGCTCGTCGAGCTGCGAATTGCTGACGTTGGCGATCGCGGCGCCCGACAGCACCGCGTGGGTGCAGTAGGCCACCACTTTCTTCGCCCCGTTCGCCTTGAGCGCCGCGGCCGCCGCGCACAGCGTGCCGGCGGTGTCGACGATGTCGTCCACCAGCACGCAGGTCTTGCCGTTCACGTCGCCGATGATGTTCATCACGGTGGCGACGTTGGCGCGCGGGCGGCGCTTGTCGATGATCGCCAGGTCGGCGTCGTCCAGGCGCTTGGCGATGGCGCGGGCGCGCACCACGCCGCCGACGTCCGGCGACACCACCACCAGGTTGTCGGTGCCCAGCGCCCGCCAGATGTCGGCCAGCAGCAGGGGCGAGGCATAGACGTTGTCCACCGGGATGTCGAAGAAGCCCTGGATCTGGTCGGCGTGCAGGTCCACCGTCAGCACGCGGTCGGTGCCCACGGCCGAGAACATCTTCGCCGCCACCTTGGCGGTGATGGGCACGCGCGCCGAGCGCGGGCGGCGGTCCTGGCGGGCGTAGCCGAAGTACGGCACCACGGCGGTGACGTTGGCCGCCGAGGCGCGCTTGAGCGCATCCACCAGCACCAGCAGCTCCATGAAGTTCTCGGCGGTCGGCGCGCAGGTGGACTGCAGCACGAACACTTCCTGGCGGCGGACGTTTTCCTCGATCTCCACCTGCACTTCGCCGTCGGAGAACTGCCCCACCAGCGCCTTGCCCAGCGGGATGCCCAGCTGGCGGCAGACGGCGAGCGCGAGCGGGCGGTTGGCGTTGCCCGTGAAGACCAGCAGGTTCTGCTTGCTCATCGGTGGAAGACCTGTCGCGCGGTGGAGGGGCCTGGGCGGCGCCGGGTGGCTGGGGCGGTAGGATTCGAACCTACGAATGCCGGAATCAAAATCCGGTGCCTTAGGCCAGCTTGGCGACGCCCCAACGTCGAGTGATTCGCCCGTCCCGGACTCAGCGCGCGGGCAGCGCGAGGTGCAGCGGCGACACCGCCACGCCCTCGGCGACCCAGGCGCGCCAGCCCTGCGGCAGGCGCGCCTTCGCGGCCTCGGCGTCCGTCCGCGTGGAGAACCGCGCGAAACAGCCGCCGCCGGTACCCGTCAGGGCCGCCGGACCGAGCTGCGAAAGCGCGTCGAGGACCGCGGAAACGGCCGGCGAACGGCGACGCAGCACCGGCTCGAAGGCATTGCCGAGCACGGAGCCAGAAACGAAGTCGCGCATTGTCGCCGCCGGCGCATCCCGGGTCAAATCAGGGGCTTGGAAAAGTTCAGCGGTCGGCACCGAGACGCCGCTGTCCACCAGCAGGTAGGCGGACGGCGGCAGCTCGACCGGCACCAGCCGCTCGCCGACGCCTTCGGCCCAGGCGCTGCGGCCGCGCACGAACACCGGCACGTCGGCGCCCAGGGCGAGGCCCAGCGCGGCCAGGCGTTCCACGCCCAGCGCCGTGTGCCACAGGCGGTCCAGGCCGACGAGGGTGCTGGCGGCATCCGAGGACCCGCCCCCGAACCCGCCGCCGGCCGGAATGCGCTTTTCGACGCAAATGTCTGCGCCTTGTGCGCTTTTGGTCTCATTTTGCAGGTCAATTGCCGCACGAACGACCAGGTCCTCGGCTTCCGCGACGCCGTAGCTCGCGTCGCCGACCCGGCGGATCCGGCCATCGGCGCGCGGCCGCAGCCAGACCGTATCGCCCCAGTCGAGCAGCTGGAACACCGTCTGGAGCAGGTGGTAACCATCGACGCGGCGGCCGGTGATGCGCAGGAACAGGTTGAGCTTGGCGGGCGCCGGCCAGGCGCTCCAGCCCTCCCCCGGCGGGCTCACGGCTCGCCCCAGCGATCCACCACCAGACGCACGCTGGCATCCCCTCGGCGGGCGAATACCCGCCTGGGGCGGGCGGGCTCCCCCGTGTCCCAGGCCCGATACTCGACCTCCCAGCCGGACTGCTCGATCCGCAGCGGCAGGCCGGCGGCATCGAACTCGATACGGGCCGGGCCGGCCGCCCGCGCACCACGCACCCAGGCCGAAAGCGCATGGATCGGCAGCCTCCAGCCGGTCGCTTCCTGCAGGAGCACCTCGGGATCCCTGCCTTCCAGGGGCCCTCCCTCCAGCCCCTCCAGGCGCGCATGGCCCGGCCGCACCCGCAGCCGCCAGCCCTGGCGGGTGACGGGTGCGGTCAGTTCGATGTCCGCCTCTTCGCCCTGCTGGCGCCATTCGATGCGACCGTTGCCGCCTTCGCCGCCCATGCTCACGGCCAGGCGCCCGGCCAATGACCAGGCGGGCACGTCGGCCAGTTCCGCTTCGCGCGCCGACTGGGCGGCAAGCGCCTGCGCCTGGTCGGGGCCCACCGGCGGTTTCGTCCCGCGCGGCATGCAGGCGACCAGCAACAGCAGGGCCAGGACGAGGCATCCGCGGGGCATCAAGCTCATGGTGCGTGCGCCTCCAGCGCGCGGCGCAGTGCGCGGTTGCCTGGGTCGAGGCGCTCGCCCAGGGCCCAGATCTCGCGTGCTTCGTCGTGCCGGCCCTGGCTCCACAGGACTTCCCCCAGGTGCGCGGCGATCTCGGCGTCCTTGAGGTGCTTCCAGGCCAGCTGCAGCAGGGGCAAGGCCTCGCTGGTGCGACCCACCTGGAACAGGGCCCAGCCCAGGCTGTCGATCACGGGCGGGGATTCCGGCTCCAGCGCATAAGCCTTCTCGATCAGGGGAAGGGCCTCGGCCCAGGCGTTCCGGCGCTCGCCGAGGGTGTAGCCCAGGGCGTTGAGGGCGCGCGCGTCCTCGGGGTCTTCCGCGAGGATGCGGCGCAGGTCCGCCAGCGCGGCTTCGACCCGGTCCCCCCGTTCGTGCCAGAGGGCGCGCGCATAGAGCAGTTCGGGATCGTCTTCGAACACGGCCAGTCCCTGGTCCAGCGCCCGGCCGGCCGACACCGGATCGCCGCCGGCTTCGCTGGTGACGGACGCCTGGAGGTAGGCATCGCGGCGTACCTGGCCATCGGCCGATTCGTCCACCTGCAGCTCGTTCAGCAGCGCCAGCGCTTCGCCCGGGCGCGCAAGGCGCGACAGCACGCCAGCCTGCCTCAACCGCGCCAGGTCCTTGCCTTCGCCGACGGGCACGCCGGCGTACCAGCGCTCCGCCTCGGCCCACAGGCCGAGCGATTCGGCAAGATGACCCAGCAGGAGCCTGCGTCCGGGGGGAGGCACGGCACCCTCGCCCTGGAGTTCGGCATACAGCGCCTGGAGGCCGGCGCGATCGTCGGACTCCGCCAGCCAGGAGGCTCGCTGCCGGTAAGTGGCTTCATCCTGCGCGCCGGCGGCAAGCAGGGCCGCGGCACCGACCCCGTCGCCGAGGCGGGCCAGTTCGCCGGCGGCGATCCAGCGCAATTCGGCCGGGAGCAGGGCCGGGTCGCCCAGGCGTGCCAGGCCCGCACGGGCGCCGGCGGTATCGCCGCCTTCCCGCGCACGGGAGACCTGCAGCAGGATTGCGCGCGGATCCGCCGGGAACCGGACCAGGCCGGCCTCGACCACCTGTTCCGACAGTCGCTGCCCCTCGATGCGTCGGGCGACGCCGGCGAAGGCCAACCACGCCTGGAAATCCTCGGGCAAACGCCCCGCCTCAAACAGTTGGAGCATGACCGCGCGCGCCATGACCGCGGCGTCGCCGCGCGCATCCCGCAGCGTGCCCAGGAGGGTTCCGTAGCCCGCGTCCGACGGCAACGCCACCAGCGCCAGCGCATGATCCATGGCATCCGCCTCGTCACCCCGGGTCAGGGCCAGCGCCAAGGCCGCCGAATGCATGTCGGGCGCCTGCGGCGCCAGTTCGGCCCAGCGCGCGATGCCGCGTGCGGCCCGGCCGGGCTCGCCCGCCGCGAGGGCGACCCGGACGGCGCGCTCGGCGACCTCCGGGTCCGCGGAGACCCGCGCCGCCAGCAGGTAATACCGCGAGGCGGTGGCGAGGTCCCCCGACTGCAGGGCGAACTCCGCCGCCAGCAGGTCGCCCACCGGGACCGACACCCCCGCCCGGACGGGGAGCGCCAGGGCAAGGGCCAGGGAAAGCAGGGCGGAGCGAGCGATACGGCGCCGGGGCATGGGCTTCCTGCGGTCAGGGGCTAGAATGTGCGCCGGAATCCACCGGGAACCAGCCGCCGGAAGCTTAGCGCACCGCGCCGAACGCCGGCTCCGCCCCCATGCCCCTGCTCGCGCTAGGCCTCAACCACCAGACCGCCCCGCTCGCCCTGCGCGAGAAGGTGGCGATGGATGCTGGCCAGCTGCCCGCCGCCCTGGACGGGCTGGCCGCCGTGCCCGGGGTGGAGGAGGCCGCGCTGCTGTCGACCTGCAACCGCACCGAGGTCTATGCCCAGGTCGCGATGGGCCAGGAGCGCGCCGTGGCCGCCTGGTTGGCGCGCCATCACGGGCTCGCACCCGACGCCCTGGACGCCTATCTGTATGAACACCGCGACGAATCCGCCGTGCGGCACCTGTTCCGGGTCGCCACCGGCCTCGACTCGCTGGTGCTGGGCGAGCCCCAGATCCTCGGCCAGGTGAAGGACGCCTGGCAGGCCGCGCGGGCGCGCAGCCGTCTGCGCAGCTCGCTCGATCGGCTGTTCCAGCAGAGTTTTTCGGTCGCCAAGCGCGTGCGCACCGACACCCGCATCGGTGCCCATCCGGTCTCGGTCGCCTTCGCGGCAGTGCGGCTGGCGCGCCAGGTGTTCAGCGAGCTCGACCGCGCCACCGTGCTGCTGGTCGGCGCCGGCGACACCATCGAGCTCGCCGCCCGGCACCTGGTGGAGGCGCGGGCGCGCCGGCTGCTGGTGGCCAACCGCACGCTCGAACACGCCCAGGCCCTGGCCAGCCAGCACGGCGGGTATGCCCTGCCGCTGGCCGAGCTGGCGCGGCACCTGCCCGAGGCCGACATCGTGATCAGCGCCACCGCCGCGCGCGAGCCGGTGATCCGCCGCGAGGCGGTGCGGGCGGCGCTCAAGGCGCGCAAGCACCGGCCGATGTTCCTGCTCGACCTCGCGGTGCCGCGCGACATCGAGGCAGGCGTCGGCGAACTGCCCGACGTCTATCTGTACACGGTCGACGACCTCGAGCAGGTGATCGAGGAGAACCGCGCGTCGCGCCGCGAAGCCGCGGCCCAGGCCGAAGCCATCATCGAGCTGCAGGTGGACCATTTCATGGCCTGGTGGCGGGCCCAGGGCCGCCAGGACGCCCTGCGCACCCTGCGCGGCCGCGCCGAGGCCCAACGCGACGAGGCGCTCGCGCGCGCGCGCGAACAGCTCGCCGCCGGCAAGCCCGCCGACGAGGTGCTGGCCCTGCTGGCGCACCAGCTCACCAACAAGCTGCTGCACGGCCCGAGCAGCGCCCTGCGGCAGGCCGCGCTCGACGGCGACCTCGACCTGCTGCGCGCCGCCGAACGCCTCTACCGGGACGACCATGACGCCCAGCCTGCGCCGTAAGCTCGAGGCCCTGGCCGAACGCCACGAGGAAGTCGGCCGGCTGCTGGCGGACCCGGGCGTGCTCGCCGACAGCGCCCGCTTCCGCGCCCTGTCGAAGGAGTACGCGCAGCTCGAACCGGTCGCCGCCGGCCTGGCCGACTACCAGCAGGCGCGCCGCGACCTCGAGGCCGCCGAGGCGATGCGCGCCGACCCGGAGCTGCGCGAACTGGCCGAAGACGAGATCCCCGCCGCCCGGGCGCGCCTGGCCGCGCTGGATGGCTCCCTGGCCTTGCTGCTGGTGCCGCGCGACCCGCGCGATGAGGCCAACCTGTTCCTGGAGGTGCGCGCGGGCACCGGTGGCGACGAAGCGGCGATCTTCGCCGGCGACCTGTTCCGCATGTACGCCCGCTACGCCGAGCGCCGCCGCTGGAACGTCGAAATCATCTCCGCCAGCGAGGGCGAACACGGCGGCTACAAGGAAATCGTGGCGCGCATCGAAGGCAAGGGCGCCTATTCGCGCCTGAAGTTCGAGTCGGGCACGCACCGCGTGCAGCGCGTGCCGGCGACCGAATCGCAGGGCCGCATCCACACCTCGGCGGCGACGGTGGCGATCCTGCCGGAGCTCGAGGACGTGGACGAGATCGAGATCCGGGACGCGGACCTGAAGGTCGATACCTTCCGCGCCTCCGGCGCCGGCGGCCAGCACGTCAACAAGACCGATTCGGCCATCCGCATCACCCACCTGCCCACCGGCCTGGTGGTGGAATGCCAGGACGAGCGCAGCCAGCACAAGAACCGCGCCCGTGCGCTGTCCCTGCTCAAGGCCAGGCTGCTCGACGAGGAGCGCTCGAAGCAGGCCGCGGCCCAGGCGCAGTCGCGGCGCCTGCAGGTGGGCAGCGGCGACCGCAGCCAGCGCATCCGCACCTACAACTTCCCCCAGGGTCGCATCACCGACCACCGCGTCGAGGGCCTGACCCTGTACGCGCTGCCGCAGGTGGTCGACGGCGACCTCGACGAACTGGTGGACCGCCTCGCGCGCGAACACCAGGCCGACGAACTCAAGCTGCTGACGGAGGCCGCGTGAGCGCCGGCGAACACTTCATCCCGCTGTCCCTGTGCGTGCTGACCGTCTCGGACACCCGGACCGCCGCCGAGGACGCCTCGGGCGACTTCCTGGCGCAGGCGCTGCAGGCCGAGGGCCACCGGCTGCACGAGCGCGCGATCGTGCGCGACGACAAGTACGCCCTGCGCGCCATCGTCTCGCGCTGGATCGCCGACGAGGCGGTGAACGGCATCCTGGTCACCGGCGGCACCGGCTTCACCGGCCGCGACTCCACGCCCGAGGCGCTGCTGCCCTTGCTGGACAAGCCCATGCCGGGCTTCGGGGAGATGTTCCGGGTGCTGAGCTTCGACGAGATCGGCACCAGCACCCTGCAGTCGCGCGCCTTCGCCGGCCTGGCCAATGCCACCTTCCTGTTCGCCCTGCCCGGCTCCACCTCGGCCTGCCGCACGGGCTGGGACAGGCTGATCCGGGCCCAGCTCGACGCGCGCACCCGTCCCTGCAACCTGGCCGGTTTGCGGGTGCGGCTTCGGGAGGCTTAGGTTTTCCGACGCGGATTGACGCGGATGAACGCGGATAGGACAAAGGCCATTCGACCGGGTTTGGATCGGCTTGCATGGGTTGGATTGGCCAGGTCCGGGCGGCAACGGCGTCACCGAAGGGCAAGTGCTTCATCCGCGTCAATCCGCGTCAAGGACAGGGGAAACACCATGGCCAAGCTCAAGCGCAAGGACTACGAGGAAGAACTGGAGAAGCTGCAGGTCGAGCTCAACGGCATGGCGCGCTGGCTGGCGCACACCGGCAAGCGCCTGCTGGTGCTGGTGGAAGGCCGCGACACCGCCGGCAAGGGCGGCGTGATCAATGCCATCGCCGACGTGCTCAGCCCGCGCCAGTGCCGGGTGGTGGCGCTGTCCAAGCCCTCGGAGCGCGAACAGGGCCAGTGGTACTTCCAGCGCTACGTGGCGCACCTGCCGGCCGCCGGCGAGATCACGCTGTTCGACCGCAGCTGGTACAACCGCGCCGGCGTCGAGAAGGTGATGGGCTTCGCCACGCCGGCCCAGGTCGAGGCCTTCCTGCGCCAGGTGCCGGTGTTCGAGAAGCTGCTGGTGGACGAGGGCATCCTGCTGTTCAAGTACTGGCTGGCGGTGGACCAGGACAAGCAGGAGGAGCGCTTCGCCGAACGACTGGCCGATCCGCTCAAGCGCTGGAAGCTGTCGCCGATCGACCTCAAGGCGCGGGAGAAGTACGCCGAGTACGGACGCGCCCGCGACGCGATGTTCAAGGCCACCCACCATCGTTACGCGCCCTGGACCGTGGTCGACTTCAACGACCAGAAACGCGGGCGCCTGACCCTGATCCGGCACCTGCTCGACCACCTGCCCGACTCGGCCGTGCCCGAGCAGGCGATCGCCCTGCCGCCGCTGCGCGGCAAGCCGGGCAAGGAGCGCTATGCCGGGCCGGTGAAGCCGATCAGGTCGCGCTACTGAGGCGTGGCGGCGCTGGCCGCGGTGATCGCCTCGCCCAGGTCCTGCGAGGTGACCGGGCCGAGGAACTTCTTCGCGACCCCGCCCTGGGGGTCGATCAGGTAGGTCAGCGGCAGGCCGCGCGGGGTGTCGAAATCCTCGGGCGGGTTGTAGGGGTCGAGGATGGCGATCGGGTAGCCCGCCGGGTGCTGCTGGAGGAAGGCGCGCATGTCGTCCGGCGTGATCTCTTCATAGGCCAGGCCGATCACCTCGACGTCGGCGCGGGACGCGTCGAAGGCGCTGAGGTCCGGGATTTCCTTCAGGCAGGGCTTGCACCAGGTCGCCCAGAAATTCACCACCACCCACTGGCCACGCCGGCTGGCGAGGTCGAAGGGCCCGTGATCGAGCGTCTCGACCACCAGGCGCGGCCGGGCGGCGTCCCCGGGTGGGGTGTTCTGGCCGGGGGCCGCGGCTTCGCCTGCCGTCGCCTTTTCCACGTCGGCCGTCTGGCCGTTGCCCGCACCCGCGGGCGCGGCCCCGGCGTCGGTCGGCGCGGCAGCGGCCGGCGGCGCCTCGCCGGTGGGCTGGCAGGCCGCGAGGAAAATGGCCGACCCGAGGGCGGCCGCGAGCATCGGGCATCGCAGGTTCATGGACGGGGAGTTTCCGGGTCGGAGGTGAAGAAACTGCCGACGCTGCGCGCCAGCGGGGCCGCCAGCGGCTGGCGCAGGTGTTCCAGCGCGCGCGTCGCCTGGCGTCCGATCGGGTCGTCGAAGCCCGGCAGGGCCAGGCTGCCGCCCGGGATGCGCAGGCCGAGCTGTTCATGCAGTTCGCCCAGGCTGACGCCGTCGAGGTCGCGGCTCAGCAGCCAGCCGCCGTCTTCCGCGCGGCGCACGATGTTGAGGTCGCACAGGCCGGCGAGCATGCGCTGCAGCAGGTCGTCGGTGAGCATCGGCTCACTCGCCTGGATGTCGGCCATGTGCAGGCCGCGCCCCGCGCGACGCGCCGCCTGCAGGCGGCCCAGCAGGCGCAGGTAGCCGTAGATCTCGGTGCCCGGCGGCAGCTGCAGCGCCCTGGGCTGGTAGCGGAACGAGGACAGCGAGGCGGCGAAGCTCGCCCCCAGCAGCACCACGGTCCAGCTCAGGTAGAGCCAGATCATGAAGATCGGCGCCACCGCCAGCGCGCCGTAGAGCTGCTGGTAGGTGGGCACGCCCAGCAGGTAGGCCGCGAATCCCCGCTTGGCCAGTTCGAACAGCACCGTCGCGAACAGGCCACCGGCCAGCGCGAACCGGAAAGGCACGCTGCGGTGCGGGATCAGCCAGTACGCGAGCGTGAACACCGCCAGCTCGACCACGTTGGGCAGCAGGGACAGCAGCCGCTGGCTCCAGTCCAGCTGGTCCACGCCGCGCAGGGCCGGCAGCGAGAACAGGTAGGAGGTGACGCCCAGGCTCCCCACCGCCAGCAGCGTGCCCAGGGTGAGCAGGGTCCAGTACACCAGGAAGCGCAACAGCCGCGGCCGCGGCGAAGGCACGCGCCAGACCCGGTTGAAGGTGCTTTCGATGCTCCACATGGTCAGCAGCAGCGACACCAGCAGGGCGACCACGCCGGGGGCGGTGAGGCTGCGCGCGCTGTCGGCGAAGCCGCGCAGGTAGTCCTCGACCACGCGCGCGGACGAGGGCACGAAGTTCGAGAAGACGAAATGCGTCAGCTGCGCGGTCCAGGCGTCGAACACCGGGAACGCGGCCAGGATGCCGAAGACCACCATGCTGGCCGGCACGAGGGCGAACAGCGTGGTGTAGCTCAGGGCGCCGGCGGTCTCGAAGCAGCGGTCGTCCAGGAAGCGCGTCCAGAGGAACTGGGCGAAGGCCTGGACGTGTTCGCGATCCACGCGGTCGAGCCAGCGGCGCAGGGTCGTGTTCATGGCCCAAGCCTAGCGCAAGCCGGGGCCGCACCGCCGCCGGGCGCCGGCGCGGCTACACTGTGGCCATGGCCGACATCCTGATCCTGTACTACAGCCGCGGCGGCTCGGTCGCCCGGCTGGCCCGCCAGATCGCCCGCGGCGTCGAGGAAATACCCGGCATGCAGGCCCGCCTGCGCACCGTGCCGCCGGTGGCCGCCGTCACCGCCACGGCCGCGCTGCCGGTGCCCGAGGACGGCGCGCCCTATGCCACCGACGCCGACCTGGCCGAATGCGCCGGCCTGGCCCTGGGCAGCCCGACCCGGTTCGGCAACATGGCGGCGCCGCTCAAGCACTTCATCGATGGCTGGGGTGCGGCCTGGGCCTCGGGCACGCTGTCGGGCAAGCCGGCGGCGGTCTTCACCAGCACCGCCACGATGCACGGCGGCCAGGAATCGACCCTGCTCAGCATGATGCTGCCCCTGCTGCACCACGGCATGCTGCTGGTCGGCATCCCCTTCACCGAGGCCGCGCTCAACACCACGCGCAGCGGCGGTACGCCCTATGGCGCCAGCCACGTCGCGGGCGGCGGCGACGAACCGGAACCGACGGACGACGAAAAACAGCTGGCGCGCGCCCTGGGCCGCCGCCTGGCCGATGCCGCCCGGAAGCTGCAGGCGTGAGCCCGGCGCGCATCCTCACCGCCGCCGGCATCTTCGCGATGGCCGCCCTGCCCTGGGTCTGGCACGCATGGCTGGCGCCTCCGCGGGTGGCGCCGGGCTGGGCGATGGCGCTCGTATTCATGCTGCCGGCGCTGCCGGCCCTCCTGCTGCTGTTGGCGCGCCATCCGCGTGCGGGCTTCTGGGGGGCGGTGGCGGCGCTGTTCTATTTCAGCCATGGCGTGATGGAAGCCTGGTCCGCCCCTTCGGTGCGGGTGCTGGCACTGGCCGAGGCCGGCGTCGCCGCGACCGTGGTGCTGGCCTCGAGCTGGGACGGCCTGCGCGGCCGCTTCGCCGGGCGCAGGCGCGACCCGGCCGTATAATTCCCGCGCCCCGCACGGAGACCGGACATGGAAGAGCTGCTGATCGTCACCACCGGTGGCACCATCGACAAGGTCTATTTCGACGACAAGTCCGACTACCAGGTGGGCGAGCCGCAGATCGGCCGCATCCTGCAGGAGCTGGGCGTCGCCTTCCGCTTCACCGTCATCCCGATCATCCGCAAGGACAGCCTGCACATCACCGGTGACGACCGCGAATTGCTGCGCGCGACCATCGCCGCCCAGCCGGCAACCCACGTGCTGGTGACCCACGGCACCGACACCATGGTGGACACCGCGCGCGTGCTGGCGCAGGTCCCGGGCAAGACGATCGTGCTCACCGGCGCGCTCAACCCGGCGCGCTTCCGCGGCTCGGACGCCGAGTTCAACATCGGCACCGCCGTCGGTGCGGTGCAGTCGCTCCCGCCCGGCGTGTACATCGCCATGAACGGCCGGATCTGGGACCCGCTCAAGGTCCGCAAGAACGTCGCCGCCAACCGCTTCGAAGCCGCGGGCTGAGCATGCGCCCGCGCCCGCTTGCGCTGCTGCTGGCGCTGGCCCTGCCGGCGGCGGCGGGCGCGCAGGACGAGGACCTGCCACCGGGCCTGGCCGGCCTGCTGCCGACCACGGTGCACGACGGCGTCCGGTCCGCCTGCCTTGGCGACGAGGACGAGGACCTGCTGCCGCTGCACCAGGCCCCCGACCCCGCCGCGGCCACGGCCGGTGGACTGCGGCTTCGCCCCTGGCCCGATGCCGACGCGCCCTGCGGCGTCGTGGACGTGGTGCACGTCCGCGCGCAGGAAACCCGGCCCGTGCCGACCCGCGAATCCGACTACGAACAACCGGCGCTGCTGGTGCTGGAAGTCCGCGGTGGCTGGCGCCGCATCGCCCTGCACGACGGGGCCTCCGCCTGGCTGCGCAGCGATGCGCCGGTGCTGGACTATCCGCAGCTGCTGGCGGGGCGAATGGCCCATGCGATCGATCCGGAGATCGGCCCCTGCGCCGCCCCCGGGGCCGGCTGCCCGCCCGTGGCCCGCGTACCCGGCACCGACCTGGAGGTCCTGTCCGTGCGCGTGGTGGACGGCGAGGCCTGGCTGCACGTGCAGGCGCTGACCCCGCGCTGCGGCGCCGGCGACGCCGAGGTGCTGGCGCAGGGCTGGATCCGCGCGCGCCGGGCCGATGGCCGCCCCGCCGCCTGGTTCCACTCCCGCGGCTGCTGAAAAAAAGACCCCGGCGCGAGGCCGGGGTCCAAGCGGTTCCAAGGGGTGTTGCGATCGATCAGAAGGTGATGCTCCAGCTGTTGATGTAACCCACGTCGCCGGCGGCGTTGTCGTTCACGCGCAGGCGCCAGGTGCCGTTGCGCGGCTCGCTGGACAGGTTGACGGAGTAGGTCTGGATGATGTTGTCGGCGCTGCCGCCCGAGCGGTTGTGCAGCACGTAGACCGAGCCGTCCGGCGCGATCAGGTCCACCTTCAGGTCGCCCTTGTAGGTGTGGCGGATGTCCACCGCCACCGCGGTGTTGCTCGGGGCGTTGCCGGTGCGGCCGGACACCGAGATGGTGCTTTCCACCGTGGTGTTGTCGCGGATCTGCACGTCGGTGCCGTTGGTGTAGGTCTGCGTGCCGCCGCCGCCACCCGTGCTGTAGTCACCGACCAGGCTGACGCCGGAGAAGCTCGAGTAGGCCTTCAGGCGGACGTGGTAGGTGCCGGCCTGCGGGGCCGCGATGGTGCAGGTCTCGTTGTTGCCACCCAGGTAGGGACGGCAGACGTAGGCCGTGTCGGTCGGCTGCGAGCCGAACTGCACGTACAGGTCCGCGTCGCCCGTGCCGCCCGACATCGTGAACACCAGGTTGGACGCGCCCGAGGGCACGGCCAGCGTGTAGTACACCGAGTTGCCGGTGGTGGCCGACAGGCCCGTGACCGCGACGCCCTTGGTCAGGGTGCCGCCGGTCGGCGGCGGCGGGGGCGGCGGCGTGGTGCCGTTGACCGCCTGCACCGCGGCGACCGCGTTGACGATGCCCGCGCCGCAGCCGCCCGAGCAGGCGCCCGGCAGGGCCCGCGCGGTCGACTTGAGGATGGCTTCGATCTCGGCCGGGGTCTTGGGCGTGGTGGCATGCGCCTGCATCAGCGCGACGACGCCGGCCACGTGCGGCGCCGCCATCGAGGTGCCGTTGTAGGACGCGTAGCTCTCGCTGCCCGGGCCCTGGGTGCC
>JAYRTA010000008.1:0-13676 GCA_041919875.1 Arenimonas sp. | reverse complement strand
AGCAGGACGCCGCCGACGATTACGCCGGCGGCTGAGCCCGCACGTAATCCACGAACTCGAAGCCGACCGCGTGCCGCGCATCGGCGGCGTGCGCCTCGCGCGCGGTCGGGCGCCACTGCCCCGGCGGCAGCGCCGGGAAGAAGGCGTCGGCGTCCTCCACCACGGTGTCCACGTGGGTCAGGTACAGCCGGGTCGCGTGCGGCAGGGCCAGCGCATAGACCTCGCCGCCGCCGATCACGAACAGCGGCCGCCCGCCGGCCTGCGCCAGCGCCTCGTCCAGCGAGGCCACCGCCCGCATGCCTTCGAAGGGCACGCGGCCCGAGCGGGTGAGCACGAGGTTCCCGCGCCCGGGCAGCGCACGACCCAGCGATTCGGCCGTTCGCCGCCCCATCAGCACCGGATGCCCGAGCGTGAGCGCCTTGAAGCGCCTGAGGTCGTCGGGCAGGCGCCAGGGCAGGTCATTGCCGCGGCCAATGCCGCGCGCGCGGTCGAGCGCGGCGACCAGGGCGATCACGCCACCACGCCCGCTCACACCGCCACCGGCGCCTTGATGGCCGGGTGCGGGTCGTAGCCGGTGATGCCGATGTCCTCGTAACGCATCGCGAACAGGTCCGTGGCCCCGGGCGCCAGCACCAGGCGAGGCAGCGGCCGGGGTTGCCGCGCGAGCTGTTCGCGCGCCTGTTCGAAGTGGTTGCTGTACACGTGCGCATCGCCCAGGGTGTGCACGAACTCGCCCACGTCCAGGCCGCAGTGGCGCGCGACCATGTGGGTCAGCAGCGCGTAGCTGGCGATGTTGAAGGGCACGCCCAGGAAGATGTCGGCCGAACGCTGGTAGAGCTGGCAGCTGAGCCGGCCATCGGCCACGTAGAACTGGAACATCGTGTGGCAGGGCATCAGCGCCATCCGCGGAAGCTCGGCCACGTTCCAGGCGCTGACGATCAGACGCCGGGAATCGGGATTGCGCTGGATTTCCTCGACCACCCAGCGCAGCTGGTCGATCTCGCGCCCGTCCAGGCCGGTCCAGCGACGCCATTGCTTGCCGTAGACCGGACCGAGGTCGCCGTTGGCATCGGCCCACTCGTCCCAGATCGTGACCTTGTTGTCGCGCAGGTAGCCGACATTGGTGTCGCCGGCGATGAACCAGAGCAGCTCATGGATGATCGAGCGCAGGTGCAGCTTCTTGGTCGTGACCAGCGGGAAGCCTTCGCGCAGATCGAAGCGCATCTGCCAGCCGAACACCGAGCGGGTGCCGGTGCCGGTGCGGTCGGACTTCTCCGCCCCGTGCTCCATCACGTGCCGCAGCAGGTCCAGGTACTGGCGCATCAGCGGCCACCCTCGGCGCCGGCACGCAGGGTCGGCGCGGAACGGGAAAGCCACAGCAGCACCAGGCCGATCGCGACCAGCGGCAGCGACAGCACCTGGCCCATCGTCAGCCAGCCGAAGGCCAGGTAACCCAGGTGCGCGTCGGGCTCGCGCACGAATTCGACCGCGAACCGGAACAGGCCGTACAGCAGCGCGAACAGGCCCGACACGGCATAGCGCGGCCGCGGACGGCGCGAGTACCACAGCAGCACGACCAGCATCACCAGGCCCTCGAGCGCCGCCTGGTAGAGCTGCGAAGGATGCCGCGCGAAGGCGTCCAGCGCCCCCTGCGCATGCAGCTCGCGCAGGGCCTCGGCCGGCAGGCGCGCGTAGTCCGGCGGCAGCGCGTCGGGAAAGACCACGCCCCAGCCGCCGCCGGTCGGCTTGCCCCAGAGCTCGCCGCCGATGTAGTTGCCCAGCCGGCCGAAGCCCAGGCCGGCCGGCACCAGCGGCGCGACGAAATCGAGGGTGTCGAACACGTGCAGCTTCTGCCTGCGCGTCCACCACCACGCCGCCGCCATCACGCCCAGCAGGCCGCCGTGGAAGCTCATGCCGCCTTCGTTGATGCGCAGCACCGACAGCGGGTCCGCCAGCGCCGCCTCGAGGCCGTAGAACAGCACGTAGCCCAGGCGCCCGCCCAGCACCACGCCCAGCATCCCGTAGAAGATCAGGTCGCCGAAGGCCTCGTCGTTCACGCCCGGCAGGAAGCCGGCGCGGACCCGGCGCCGGCCCAGCCACCAGGCCGTGCCGAAGCCGATCAGGTACATCACGCCGTACCAATGGATGCCGTGCGGCCAGAACGGCAGCGACAGGGCGATGGGGTCGATGTCGTGCAGGATCGTCATGCCGGCATTGTGCCCGCCGCCGCGCCGCCCCGGCTAGGCCGGCAGCACCCGCGCCAGCACGCCCTTGAGGTACTCGGTTTCGGGGATGGCCGGGTGCACCGGGTGGTCGGCCGACTGGGTCAGCGGCTCGAGCAGCTGCACGAACCGGTCCTGGGCCCGGGCCGCCGCCTGCAGGCCGGCCACCAGGTCGGCGCGCGGCAGGTGGTGGCTGCAGGAGCAGGTGACGAGCAGACCGCCCGGCTCGAGTACCTGCAGGCCGGCCTCGTTGAGCCGGCGGTAGGCCAGCGCGCCTTCCTTGAAGTCCTTGCGGCGCTTGACGAAGGCCGGCGGGTCGAGCACCACCACGTCCCAGCGCCGGCGCGCGTGGCGGGCGTCGCGCAGGAAGTCGAAGGCGTCGGCGACGGTGGCCGTGGCGCGGTCGCCCAGTCCGTTGTGGGCGATGTTCGCCCGGATGCCCTCGACCGCGCGCGCGGACACGTCCACGCACTCGACCGCGGCCGCGCCCAGTTCCGCCGCGCGCAGGCCCCAGCCGCCCAGGTAGCTGAACACGTCGAGCACGCGCGCGCCCTTCACCCAGGGCGCCAGGCGGTCGCGGTTGTCGCGCTGGTCGTAGAACCAGCCGGTCTTCTGCCCTTCGCGCAGGTCGCAGAGGAACTCCAGCCCGCCCTCGCGGGCGATGGCCGGGCCGTCGAGCACGCCGTGCACCAGCTCCACCGATTCGCCCAGGCCTTCGACCTTGCGCGCCGAGGAATCGTTCTTCCACAGCAGCGCCGAGGGCCGCAGCAGGTCCAGCAGGGCCTGGGTGGCCACGTCGCGCAGCCGGTCCATGCCGGCGGTGGTGGCCTGCGCCACCACGACCCCGCCGAAGCGCTCGACGGTGAGCCCGGGCAGGCCATCGGATTCCCCGAACACCAGGCGGTAGTGGGGCGTGGCATAGCGGCGCGCGCGCAGGTCCAGCGCGGCCTGCAGGCGACGCGTGAACAGCCCGGCATCCAGCGCCCCGCCGGCCCGGTCCACCAGGCGCGCGGCGATCAGGGTGGAGGGATTGGCGTAGCCGCTGCCCAGGCGCTTGCCCGCCTGGTCGAGCAGCAGCACCGGCTCGCCGGGGGCCAGCGTGGCCAGCGGCGTGCGCGCCACGTCCACTTCATTGCTGAACACCCACAGGTGGCCGGCGCGCAACCGGCGCTCCTCGCCCTTGCGCAGCACCAGCGGGCGGTAGTCGGGCGCGGCCATGGCCGCCTCAGCCCCGTCGTCGCTGCTTGCGCTTGGTGAGGATGTTCAAGGTCTCCACGCCGGCCGAGAAGGCCATCGCGAAGTACAGGAACTTGCGGTCGATGTGGAAATCGAAGCCGTCGGCCACCAGCGCCACGCCGACCAGGATGATGAAGCTCAGGGCCAGCATCTTCACGGTCGGATGGCGGTCGATGAAGTCGCCGATCGGGTTGGCCGCCATCAGCATCACCGCGACCGCGACCAGGATCGCCGCCACCATGATCGCCCGGTTGTCCACCATGCCCACGGCGGTGATCACCGAGTCGAGCGAGAAGACGATGTCGATGATGGCGATCTGCGCGATCACGTAGCCGAACACGGCCGAGGGCTTGGCGCCGATGTCCTCTTCCTCGCCGCGGCCCTCGACCGAGTCGTGGATCTCCATCGTGCCCTTGACCAGCAGGAACAGGCCGCCGGCGATCAGGACCAGGTCGCGCACCGAAAAATCCTGGCCGAACAGGCTGAACAGGTTGTGCTGCATGCTGGCCAGGAAGGCCAGCGACAGCAGCAGCAGGATCCGGGTGATGCAGGCCAGGGCCAGGCCGAAGCGGCGCGCGCGCGGCCGCTGCTCGGGCGGCAGCCGGCTGACCGCGATCGAGATGAACACGAGGTTGTCGATGCCGAGCACGATCTCCAGCGCCGCCAGCGTGAACAGCGCGATCCAGATCTCGGTGCTGAAGATCCATTCCATCGTCGGTCCGACCTCAGAAGTAGCGCGGGAGCAGGATCAGCCCCCAGCAGGCGAGCACGTTCATGTCCGCCAGGAAAACCGCGGCCGAGCCCATGTCCTTGGCGCGGCCGGCGAGTTCGTGGTGCTCGGGGCCCCAGCGGTCCACCACCGCTTCTACCGCCGAGTTGAGCACCTCCACCACCAGCACCAGCAGCATGCAGCCGACCAGGATCGCCCGCTCGACGCCGTCCGCGCCCAGCCACAGCGCCAGCGGCGCCAGCACCAGGAACAGGTAGACCTCGAGCCGGAACGAGGACTCCACCGCCCAGGTCGCCCGCAGCCCCTGCAGGGACCACAGGAAGGCCTGCCAGGCCCGGAACGGGCTGCGTGGGGCGTGGCTGCCGTGGCTGTCGGCCATCGGGGGCGGGGTCCGGGGTGTGAAGGCCGCGCATTTTGCCACATCCACCCCCGGCGCCCCGGCCAACGGCCGGCCCTTGCGCCGGCGCCGGGCCGCCTCCACCCTCCCGAAGCGGTGACTCCACAGGAGCGATGATCCATGTTCAACCCGGAACGACTGCTCGGCCAGATGCTCGGCGATGCCCTGGGCGGCCAGCTCGGCGGCGGCAAGCGCAAGAAATCCAGGGGCGTCGGCGGCCTGCTCGGCGGCCTGTCGGGCGGCAGCAAGGCGACGCTCGGCCTGGGCCTGCTGGGCGTGGCGGTGGCCGCCTACCAGCACTATTCCAGCCAGCCCGGCGGCTTCGCCGGCGGCGCCCAGGGCCTGATGGGCGGCGGCCAACCCCCACCGCCGCCCGCGGCGGCCGGCGCCGGCATGCCGCCCCCGCCCCCGCCGGCCGCCGCCGGGCCCGACCCGGCGCGCACCCAGGAGGCCATGCACCTGCTGCGGACCATGATCACGGCGGCCCATGCCGACGGCCTGATCGACGAGGCCGAACGCGCCCACATCCTCGACCGCGCCCGCGCCGCCGGCCTCGACCCGGAGGAACTGCAGGCCCTCGACGCCGAGATCCGCGCGCCCTTCACCCTCGAACAGCTGGTCGTGCGCACGCCGACCGGGCAGCGCGCCGAGGTTTATGCCGCCGCCCTGCTGGCCATCACCGCCGACACCGAGCAGGAACGCGCCTTCCTCGACCGCCTGGCCGCGGGCCTGGGCCTGGACGCCGGCGAACGCGCCGACCTCCACGCCCGGCTCGGCCTGGGCTGACCGCCCCACCCTCCCCCCGACGCTCAACGGAGCACGCCATGCACCAGTGGTTCCTCAGCTACAACGGCCAGCAGATGGGCCCGCTCGACCACGCCGCCGCCGTCGCCCAGGCCGCACGCAATCCCGGCGGCCACTGCTGGCGCCAGGGCTTCGCCGAATGGATCCCGATCAGCGCCTGCACCGAGCTGCGCGCCGAATCGGCGCCCGGCGGCCTGCCCGTGCCGTCGCCGCCGCCGGTCCAGGCCGCGGGCCAGCGCGCCGACGTGATCGACTACCGGATCTACGGCGAGGACATGCAGTTCGTCGAGATCGAACTCGACCCCGGCGAGAGCGCGGTCGCCGAAGCCGGTTCGATGATGTACAAGGACGCGGTCGTGACCATGGAAACCGTGTTCGGCGACGGCGGCCCCGGTGACGCGGGCGGCTTCATGGGCAAGCTGGTCGGCGCCGGCAAGCGCCTGATCACCGGCGAGAGCCTGTTCACGACGGTGTTTTCGCACGCCGGCGGCAACGGCAAGGCACGGG
Source organism: Arenimonas sp. (assembly GCA_041919875.1). Lineage (GTDB taxonomy): Bacteria > Pseudomonadota > Gammaproteobacteria > Xanthomonadales > Xanthomonadaceae > Arenimonas. The sequence continues at coordinate 7,780 of JAYRTA010000008.1, read as the reverse complement.
TCGCGTTCGCCGCGCCCTACCCCGGCACGATCGTGCCGATGACCCTGGGCAACTACGGCGGCACGATCATCGCGCAGAAGGACAGCTTCCTGTGCGCGGCCCGCGGCGTGCAGATCGGCATCCACTTCCAGAAGAAGGTGATGACGGCGCTGTTCGGCGGCGAGGGCTTCATCATGCAGAAGCTCACCGGCGACGGCCTCGTGTTCGTGCACGCCGGCGGCACCATCATGGAGCGCGACCTGCGCCCCGGCGAGCGCATCGATGTCGACACCGGCTGCGTGGTGGCGATGACCAGCTCCGTGAACTTCGACGTCAAGCCCGTGGGTGGCGTGAAGTCGATGCTGTTCGGCGGCGAAGGCGTGTTCCTGGCCACCCTGACCGGCCCGGGCAAGGTCTGGCTGCAGTCGCTGCCGTTCTCGCGCATGGCCGGCCGCATGCTGGCCGCGGCCTACCAGAAGGGCGGCAGCCGCGACGAAGGCTCGGTGCTCGGCGGCCTGGGCGGCATCCTCTCGGGCGACCGCGGCTTCTGATCGCGCCGCGGGCGATGCGCGCCGGCACCCGCCGGCGCGCATCCCGCCGCTCAGCGCCGGCGCGGCGCCCCGGCCGGCTGGTGCAGGCTGAGCACGTTGCGGTCGGGGTCGAGGAAATCCATGGTCAGCCCGCCATCGGGCGCCTCGCTCACCGGCACCACGATCTCCACGCCGCGCCCGGCCAGGGCCTCGGCGATGTCGTCGATGCCGCCCGCCAGGCCGAACACCACCACCGGGCTGTCGCCCGGCCGCGCATTGCGCTGGATGAAGACCAGCGACAAGGCGCCGAGTTCGGCCATGGCGAAGGGCCCGTCGTGGCCCTCCAGCGCCTGCACCGGCAGGCCGAGGGTGTCGCGATAGAAGGCCAGCGAGCGCTCGAGCACGCTGACGAAGAAAACGATGGCGCCTACCTGGGTGTTCGCAAGCATGGGAAGTCCTCCTTGGGGTGTGGTCCCGCAGGGTCGTTGCCGCCGGGGGCCGAACCGTGAGCGCCGTGCAGCACCAGCAGGTGGCCGTCGGGATCATGGGTGCCCAGCCCGGCACGCACGGCCAGCGCCGCCTTGAGCGCGCGCCGCACCAGGCCGAACTGCAGCTCGGCCACCCGCGCCGGGTCGCGCACGTAGGCCAGCGCCAGGGCCTCGCGCCGCTGCGCCGGCCCCAGCTCGCCCAGGACCCGCCGGATCCGGCTCAGGCGCTGGCGGAAGGCCGTCGGCGCGATGCCGAGGATCCACCGGATCTCCTCGCCGTCCAGCCCGTGCAGGGCCAGCACGGCGACGCGTCGCGCCGCCGGCGGCAGCCGAGCCAGCAGGGTCCGCGCATCGGCGGGCTCCCCGGACGGCGCGTCGGCATCGACGGCATCCGCCAGCGCCTGCTCTCGGGCGCGCCGCCGGATGGCGCTGCGCGCCTGCAGCGCCGACAGCTGGCGCAGGGTGCCTTCGATCCAGGCCGGATCGTCCAGCCGCCCGGCCTCCACCGCGGCCAGCAGGGCCGATTGCAGCAGGTCCTCGGCCTCGCCGGCGACCCGGGCATGGGCGCGGGCGCGCAGGCGCAACTGGCGGTAGGCGGCGAGGTCCATGCGGGCATCCTGCCACGGGCCGGCGATCAGCCGCCGCCGTCGAAGGCCAGGTCCAGGCCCAGCCACAGCGTGCGGCCCGGGCCCGGTTCGAACCAGCGGCCATTGGCTTCGCCGACGATCACCGAGCCCACGTGGCGCCGGTCGGCGACATTGTCCAGGCGCAGCCAGGCGCGCACCGGCCCGGCTTCGCGCACCAGGCCCAGGCCGAGCAGGCCGACACCGGGCGCCCGGGCGCTGCCGCGGTCGTCCACCGGCACCGCGGCCACCGCCTGTGCATCGGCGAACAGCGTCCAGCCGGTGCGCGGCTGCCATTCCACGCGCGCCCAGGCATGCCGGCGCGCAATCGGCCATCGTGCAAAGCAGCAATACGGGGTGCATCGGCTTGCTCCGGAACGCCAGGCCGGCAGTCTAGCCGTGGCCGCGACCGCGTCGCAGCGCGGCCTGCGGCGCGTGTGCGCCGCAGCAAGGGGCGCCGCCGGGTCGTCTTCACATCCGGGCGATTGACACCTCCGCAGGCCTCCGACTAACTCGGCCCGCCACGTGGAGACGGGACGCCAGGACGCGCCCCGCCCGGTGGCCGGCCCGACAGGGGACGGGCCGAGCCGGCTGCCCGGACATCCGGCGTCCAACCCACCATCCACTTTCATTGGGGAACGCAAACATGCAGAAGAACCACCTGCTGGCGCTGGGCCTGGCCCTGGCGCTGGGCACCACGTCGAGCCTGGCCGGCGAACTCCGCCGTGCCCAGCATCCGATCAAGAACAGCTACATCGTCGTCTTCAAGCCCAACCAGATGGTGCAACCGGGCATCGCCAAGAACGGCCGGGAAGGCATGCGCCTGGCGGTGGAAGACGCCGCCGTCGACCTGTCCGCCCGCTTCTCGCTGCGCCCGCACAAGCTCTACAACACGGCCGTGCAGGGCTTCGCCTTCGAAGGCACCGAGGCCCAGGCGCGGCGCCTGATGAACGACCCGCGGGTGGACTTCATCGAGGAGGACGGCATGTCCTACCTCAGCCCGACCCAGTCGGGCGTCACCTGGGGCATCGACCGCATCGACCAGCGCGACCGGCCGCTCAACGGCACCTACACCTACGACTACACCGCCTCGAACGTGCGCGTCTACGTGATCGACAGCGGCATCCTCGCCAGCCACGGCGATTTCGGCGGCCGCGTGCTGGCGGGCGCCACGGCCATCAGCGACGGCCGCGGCACCAGCGACTGCAACGGCCACGGCACGCACGTGGCCGGCACCGTCGGCGGCGCCACCTGGGGCGTGGCCAAGCAGGCGCGGCTGGTGCCGGTGCGGGTGTTCGGCTGCACCGGCGGCAGCGCCAACTCCACCATCATCGCGGGCATCGACTGGGTCGCGGCCAACCACGTCAAGCCGGCGGTGGCGAACATGAGCTTGGGCGGCCCGGCCTCCTCGGCCATCGACAACGCCACCAACAACCTGATCAATTCGGGCGTGACGGTGGTGGTGGCGGCGGGCAACGACAATGCCAACGCCTGCAACTACTCGCCGGCGCGGGTGGCGAACGCGATCACGGTCGGCTCGACCACCTCGACCGACGCACGCTCCTCGTTCTCCAACTTCGGCACCTGCGTGAACATCTTCGCGCCCGGCAGCTCGATCCGCTCGGCCTGGTACACCAGCAACACCGCCACCAACACCATCAGCGGCACCTCGATGGCCTCGCCGCACGTGGCGGGTGCGGCGGCGCTGTACCTGTCGGTGAACCCGGGCGCCAGCCCGGCCACGGTGCGCAATGCGATCTACAACAAGGCGACCACCAACCGCCTGACCGGTCTCAACACCGGCTCGCCCAACCGGCTGCTGTACTCGCGATGAGGGACCGGCCCGGGCGGCGGCGGCCGCCCGGGTCTTCAGCCCTGGTGCCGCAGGGCCTCGATCGGATCCAGGCGCGCGGCCTTGCGCGCCGGGTAGAAACCGAAGAACAGGCCGGTGGCCACCGAGAACGCGGTCGCCAGCGCCACCACCTGCAGGTTCAGCTCGACCGGCAACGCCACGAACTTCGCCGTCAGCCAGGTGCCCAGCACGCCCAGGCCGATGCCGATCACGCCGCCGCCGAGCGAAAGCATCATCGCCTCGGCCAGGAACTGCAGCTGGATCTCGCGCGGGCCGGCGCCCACGGCCATGCGCAGGCCGATCTCGCGGATGCGCTCGGTGACCGAGACCAGCATGATGTTCATGATGCCGATGCCGCCGACGATCAGCGAGATCGTCGCCACCGCGCCCAGCAGCAGCGACATCAGGCGCGTGGTCTCCGTCCGGGCGCTGACGATCTGGGTGAGGTTGCGCACGGTGAAGTCGTCGTCGGCGCCGGGCTGGATCTTGTGGGTCTCGCGCAACACCTCGGCGATGCGCGCCTCCACCCGGGGCATCACCTCGACGTTGGCCGCGCCCACGGTGATCTGCATCACCGTCTTGGGCGGCAGGCCCATCTGGCCCATCAGGCGCCGGCGGCCGGTTTCCAGGGGCACGAAGATCACGTCGTCCTGGTCGCCGCCCCAGTTGCTCACGCCCTTGGGCTCGAACACGCCGGCCACGGTGAAGGGCACGCGGCCGACGCGGATCGTGGCGCCGGTCGGGTCGGCGTCGCCGAACAGTTTCTCGCGCACGGTCTGGCCCAGGATCACCACCTTGCCGGCGCCGCCGTAGTCACGTTCCTCGAACAGCGCGCCGCGGGAGATCTTCCAGTCGTTGATCGCGAAGAAGTCGGCCTGCACGCCCTGCCACTGCGTGTTCCAGTTCTGCTCGGCGTTGACCACCTGGGTCTGGCCGCGGATCGAGCCGGTGATGTACTGCACGCCGTCCACCTGGCCGCGGATGGCGTCGACGTCGTCGTCGGTGAGCGAGAAGATGCTGCCCGCGCCCATGCGCACCGCGCCCTGGCGGCCGAAGTTGGGGCTGATGTCGATGCGGTTCGAGCCCAGGCGGGCGATGGTGCGGTCGAGCTCGGCCTGGGTGCCCTGGCCGACCGAGACCATCACGATCACCGCGGCGATGCCGATGATCACGCCCAGGGCGGTGAGCACGCTGCGCAGCCAGTTGCCGCGCAGGGCGAACAGGGACATGCCCAGGATGTCGGAGAGGCCGGCCTCGGTGCGGATGAAGCCGCCGATGCGCGGGCCGCGCGCGGGATTGCCGTCGGGACTCATGCGGCCTCCTGCAGTTCGCCGTCGCGCATGACCAGGGTGCGGTCGGCGAAATCGGCGATGTGCTGTTCGTGGGTGATCAGGACGATGGTGTGGCCTTCGGACTGCAGTCGCTTGAACAGGGCCATGATCTCGTCGCCGGTGCGGGTGTCGAGTGCGCCGGTGGGCTCGTCGGCCAGCAGCACCGGCGGCGCGTTGATCAGGGCGCGGGCGATCGCGACACGCTGCTGCTGGCCACCGGAGAGCTCGCTGGGCTTGTGCCCGGCGCGGGCGGCCAGGCCGACTTCGCCCAGCGCCTTTTCGGCCAGGGCGCGGCGCTCGCCGCGCGGCACGCCGGCGTAGGCCAGGGGCAGCATCACGTTCTCCAGCGCGCTCTGCCGGCTGAGCAGGTGGAAGCCCTGGAAGACGAAGCCGATCTTCTGCAGGCGCAGCTTGGCGCGGCCGGCGGCGTCGAGCTCGGCCACGTCCACGCCGTCGCAGCGGTAGGTGCCGGCCGTGGGCGTGTCCAGGCAGCCGATCATGTTCATCAGCGTGGACTTGCCCGAGCCGGAAGGACCCATGATGGCGACGAACTCGCCGTGTTCGATGCGCAGCGAGACGCCGCGCAGCGCCACCACCTCGGCCGGCGTGCCCTCGGCGTAGGTCTTGCGCAGGCCCTCGATCTCGATGACGGGCGCCGGCATCAGGGGCCGGTCCCTTCGCCGGTGACCAACAGGTCGCCTTCGGCCAGGCCTTCGGCGCGGATCTCGGTGTGGCTGCTGTCGGAGATGCCGGCGCGCGCGGGCACGGCCACCGGCAGGCCATCCACCAGCTTGTAGACGGTGATCCGGCGGGCCGAGAGCATCTCGACCACGCCCGCATCGAAACGGGCGCGCTGGCCCTCGTCGAGGCTGGCGCGGAAATCCTTGAAGTTCTCCTGCATGCGCTTGGCGATCATCTGGGCGATGGCCTCGGGCGAAGGCGCGCCGCCGCCCGGGCCGCCCATCACCATCACCGCGCCGCCCGGGGCGCCACCGGCCATGCCGGCGCCGGGGCGCTGGCCCTGGCCGCCGCCCGCGGCCATCGCGGCACGCGCGGCCTCGGCGCGTTCGCGCATCTTCGCCAGGTCGGCATCCAGGGCGGCCTGCTGGGGCGGCGTCAGGCCCAGCGTGGCGGCCAGCGCCGGGATCTCCGCCGAGACGTTGCCGCCCAGGCGCATGCCGCCGCCGGCGGGCGCGTCCTCGGCGGCGCCGGCGGGCTTGTAGCGCAGGGCCGCGTTGGGCACGCGCAGCACGCCTTCCTTGCGGCTGACCTCGATCTCGGCGTTGGCGGTCATGCCCGGCAGCAGGGTGCCATCGGGATTTTCCACCGCCACCACCACCGGGTAGGTGATCACGTTCTGGGTATTGGTCGCCGAGAGCCGCACCTGCTTGACCTTGCCGCGGAAATCCCGGCCCGGGAAGGCATCCACGGTGAAGCGCACCGGCTGGCCCTCGCGCAGCTGGCCGACGTCGGATTCGTCGATGGCCAGTTCGATGCGCATCTGCGACAGGTCCTCGGCGATCTGGAACAGCACCGGGGTCTGGAAGCTCGCCGCCACGGTCTGGCCCGGCTCGACGGCACGGTTGAGCACGACGCCATCCACCGGCGACTTGAGTTCGGTGTAGCTCAGTTCGAGTTCGGCATTGGCCACGCCGGCCTCGCGTTGGAGCACGGCCGCCTCGGCCGAACCGACGCGCGCGCGGGCCTGGTCGCGGGCGGCCAGGGCCTGGTCGAGCTCGCTGCGGGCGATCAGCTGGCGGGCCGCGAGTTCCTGCTTGCGCGCGTAATCGGCCTCGGCGTTCTTGAGGGTGGCGCGCGCCTCGTTGAGCGAGGCCCGCGCGCTGGTGAGGTCGGCCCGGGTCTGGCTGAGCCGCGCCTGGAAATTGGCCGGATCGATGCGGGCGATCACCTGGCCGGCGCTGACCCGGTCGTTGAAGTCCACCTCGACCGACAGCATCTGGCCCGAGACCTGGGAGCCGACGTCCACGGTGGACAGGGCCCGCAGGCTGCCCGTGGCCGAGATCGAGACGCGCAGGTCACCCCGGTCCACCGGCGCGGTGCGGTACGCGGCGGCGGGGGCGCGGTCGGTGCCGAACCACCACCAGGCACCGCCCGCCAGCGCGGCGACCACGATGGCCGGGACCAGGAATCGAAAACGGGAACGCGCAACCGCACCAGGCATGGCAACTCCGGAATTGGGGATTCAAGGGGCTAACGCACCTGGGCCGCGGCGGTTGACGCCGGATCCCGGGGGTCGTCAAACCGGGGATGCGCCAGGGAAGCGGACCGTCGCAACCGTACCGCGCCCGGGTTCGCTCTCCAGGTGCACGGGCCAACCGTAGCGGGTCGAGAGCCGGCGCACCAGCGACAGGCCGATGCCCTGCCCGTCCTTCTTCCGGTCGCCGCCGCGGTAGAAGGGGTCGAAGGCCCGCGCCAGTTCCTCGGCATCCATGCCCACGCCGCTGTCGGCCACGGCGATCTCGCCGGGGCGCACGGTCACGGTGACGCGCCCGTGGTCGGTGTAGATGCAGGCGTTGCGCAGCAGGTTGCCCAGCAGCACCGACAGCACGCGCGGCGGGGCCCGCAGGCGGAAATCGGCGGCCTGCTCCAGCGCCAGCACCACGTCCTTGCCGGCGACCAGGGCCTGGGCCTTGTCCATTTCCTCGGCCACCACCTCCGAGACCAGGACGTGCTCCTCGGGCAGGCCGGTCTCGCCCTCGCGGGCCAGGATCAGGAAGGCCTCGATCAGCGCCTCCATGTCGCGGCCCGCGCCCTGGATGCGGCCCAGGGCACGGCGCGAGGACGCCGACAGGCCCTCGTCGGCCGACATCATGTCGCCGGCGACGCGGATCACGGTGAGCGGGGTGCGCAGTTCGTGCGAGGCGTCGCGGGTGAAGTCGCGCTCGCGCTCGACGAAGGCCTCGATCCGGCTGGCGAAGTCATGCAGCGAGGACGCCAGCACCAGGGTTTCGCCCTC
>JAYRTA010000007.1:5427-14084 GCA_041919875.1 Arenimonas sp. | reverse complement strand
GCGGCGCTGGTGAAGATCCTCACCGAGCCCAAGAACGCCATCACCAAGCAGTTCCGCAAGCTGTTCGAGATGGAGGGCGTGGAGCTGGAAGTGCGCGCCGACGCCCTTTCGGCCATCGCCCGCCGCGCGCTCAAGCGCAAGACCGGCGCCCGCGGCCTGCGCACCATCATGGAGTCGGTCCTGCTCGACACCATGTACGACCTGCCGTCGCTGGAGAACGTCAGCAAGGTGGTCGTGGACGAAGCGGTGATCAATCACCAGACCGAGCCCTACCTGATCTACAGCTCCGGCGCCCAGCCGGCGCCGAAGGTGGCCTCCGGCGACTGAACGGCCGGTGGCCGTCCGCGCTAAGTGATTGAAGCGAGGGCCGGTTCCGCCGGCCCTCGGCCGTTGGGCGCAGGCCGCCTTGCAAGCCGCCCCCGGGGGCCCCATAACCTCCATCCCAGGGGCCGGATGCCCCGACCGGAGCCCGCATGTCCGACCAGACCGTCCCCCGCCGCATCGACCTGCCCGTGCTGCCCCTGCGCGACGTCGTCGTGTACCCGCACATGGTCATCCCGCTGTTCGTGGGCCGCGACCGCTCCATCAAGGCGCTGGACCTGGCCATGGCCGGCGACAAGCAGATCCTGCTCGTGGCCCAGACCAGCCCGGACACCGACGATCCGGCGGCCGACGACCTCTACCGGATCGGCACCCTGGCCCAGGTGTTGCAGCTGCTGAAGCTGCCCGACGGCACCATCAAGGTGCTGGTCGAGGGCTCGGCGCGCGTGGCCGTGGACGGCTTCGGCGAGCGCGAAGGCGCGCTGACCGCGACCGGCGAGGAAGTGGACACCGTCTTCGATCGCGCCGAGCGGGAACTCGAGGTGACGCTGCGCTCGCTGATGTCGCTGTTCGAACAGTACGTCAAGACCAACCGCAAACTGCCGCCGGAGCTGCTGACCACGCTCTCGGGCATCGACGACCCCAGCCGCCTGGCCGACACGATCGCCGCCCACCTGGGCGCGCGCCTGTCGGACAAGCAGCAGCTGCTCGAGACGCTCGAGGTCGGCCAGCGCATGGAAATGCTGATCGGCCTGGTGGACGGCGAGATCGACGTCCAGCAGATCGAGAAGCGCATCCGCGGCCGCGTCAAGTCGCAGATGGAGAAGAGCCAGCGCGAGTACTACCTCAACGAGCAGATGAAGGCCATCCAGAAGGAACTGGGTGAGCTGGACGAGGCGCCCAACGAGCTCGAGGAGCTGGCCAAGAAGGTCGCCAACGCCGGCATGCCCAAGGCGGTGGAGACCAAGGCCAAGGCCGAGCTCAACAAGCTCCGGCAGATGTCGCCGATGTCGGCCGAGGCCACCGTGGTCCGCAACTACATCGACTGGCTGGTGGGCGTGCCCTGGAAGAAGCGCAGCAAGGTCCGCAAGGATCTCAAGGCGGCCCAGGACGTGCTCGACGCCGACCATTTCGGCCTGGAGAAGGTGAAGGAACGCATCCTGGAGTACCTGGCGGTGCAGTCGCGGGTGAAGCAGATGCGCGGCCCGATCCTGTGCCTCGTGGGCCCGCCCGGCGTGGGCAAGACCTCGCTCGGCCAGTCCATCGCCAAGGCCACCCACCGCAAGTTCGTGCGCATGTCGCTGGGCGGCGTGCGCGACGAAGCGGAGATCCGCGGGCATCGCCGCACCTACATCGGCTCCATGCCCGGCCGCATCGTCCAGAACCTCAACAAGGTGGCGAGCAAGAATCCGCTGTTCGTGCTCGACGAGATCGACAAGATGAGCATGGACTTCCGCGGCGACCCATCCTCGGCCCTGCTCGAGGTGCTCGATCCGGAGCAGAACGGCGCCTTCAACGACCACTACCTGGAAGTGGACCTGGACCTGAGCGAAGTGATGTTCGTGGCCACCGCGAACTCGCTCAACATCCCGGGCCCGCTGCTCGACCGCATGGAGGTGATCCGGATCCCCGGCTACACCGAGGACGAGAAGCTCAACATCGCCCAGCGCTACCTGCTGCCCAAGCAGATCAAGGCCAATGGCCTCAAGCCGGCCGAGCTGAAGGTCAGCGAGGCGGCCCTGCGCGACATCGTGCGCTATTACACCCGCGAATCGGGCGTGCGCAACCTCGAGCGCGAGGTGTCCAAGATCTGCCGCAAGGTGGTCAAGGAGATCGCGCTGGCCGGGCCGCGCAAGGGCGGCAAGCCGCATGCCGTGCACGTCACGCCCAAGAACCTGGACAAATACCTGGGCGTGCAGCGCTTCGATTTCGGCCGGGCCGAGCAGGAAAGCGAAGTGGGCCTGGTGACGGGCCTGGCCTGGACGGAAGTGGGCGGCGACCTGCTGCAGATCGAGGCCACGCTGGTGCCCGGCAAGGGTCAGCTGATCCTGACCGGCAAGCTCGGCGACGTGATGCAGGAGTCGGTGAAGGCCGCCTACAGCGTGGTGCGCGCGCGCAGCGAGCGCCTGGGCCTGGACGCGGAGTTCCACCAGAAGTTCGACACCCACGTGCACGTGCCCGAGGGCGCGACGCCCAAGGACGGCCCCAGTGCGGGCATCGCGATGGTGACGGCGCTCGTGTCGGTGCTCTCGGGCGTGCCGGTGCGCGCGGACGTGGCCATGACGGGCGAAATCACCCTGCGTGGCCGCGTGCTTCCCATCGGTGGCCTGAAGGAGAAGCTGCTCGCGGCGCTGCGCGGCGGTATCCGCACCGTGCTGATCCCGGAAGAGAACCGCAAGGACCTCGCGGACATCCCCAAGAACGTCACCCAGGGCCTGGAGATCATCCCGGTCAAGTGGATCGACCAGGTGCTCGATGTCGCCCTCGTGCGGCCCCTGGTGCCGGGTGCCGCGCAAGAACCCACGCCCGAACCGGGCGCAGGCCAGGGCGGCAAGGACAAGGCGTCGAGCACGATCACGCACTGATCCCGAGCGTCACGCAAAAGCGCTGGAAGCCGCGGTTTTCGCGGCTTCCGCTTGTTGCGCGGCCCCAAGGCCGCTGGTATAAATCCGGGCAACCGCCGCACGGAATCACTGCGCTGGTGGTACAGGTGGATCGGGTACGCGCCCAGGGCCCAAGGCCGTGCGTCCCGGTTTTTCAGATCGCGGGTTCCAACTCGCCCAGGGAGTAAATGATGAACAAAGCCGAATTTACGAGCGCCGTCGCCGACGCCGCCGAGCTGTCCAAGGCCGACGCCGGCCGCGCTGTCGACGCCGTGATCGACGTGATCAGCAAGGCGCTCAAGAAGGGCGACACGGTGACGCTGGTGGGCTTCGGCACCTTCTCGGTGCGCAAGCGCGCCGCCCGCCAGGGCCGCAACCCGCAGACCGGCGCCACCATCAAGATCAAGGCCTCCAAGAATCCGGCGTTCAAGGCTGGCAAAGCCCTGAAGGATGCTGTAAACTAAGCGCCTTCCTTGGGAAGGGTGCTTAGCTCAGCGGTAGAGCGTCGCCCTTACAAGGCGAGGGTCGGGGGTTCGAAACCCTCAGCACCCACCAAAACTGGTCATGACGCGGAGTGGTAGTTCAGTCGGTTAGAATGCTGGCCTGTCACGCCGGAGGTCGCGGGTTCGAGTCCCGTCCACTCCGCCACTCATCCGAGAAACGCCCGCGGGCCATCCCGCGGGCGTTTTCTTTTGGGGTGCGCCTAGTCCGGGCTGGGGCGCCCTGATACCCTAGGCGGCCGCGGAAATCCCGGCCCGTGCTGCCTTCGGCCAGGCCGGTCCCGCGCCCAATCCATTCCCGAGGGGCGCCGACCGGCGCCCTGGCAACTCCGGCCTGCCCGCCAGGCCCAGCAACGCACGGCCCACCCAACATGCTGCAGAAAATCCGCGACAAATCCTCCGGCTGGATCGCATTCGTCGTCCTCGGCATGGTCATCGTCACGATGGCCTTCTTCGGGGTGGACTCCTACTTCGCGCCCAAGGTGGAGACCTTCGCGGCCAAGATCGAGGGTCCGGCGAAGTTCCTTGGCTACGGCGCCCAGGTCAGGGAGGTGTCGCAGGATGAGTTCCGCGCGCGCTTCGAATCCGCTCGCCAGCAAGCCAGGGCCGCGCAGGGCGAGTCCTTCGATTCGGCGGCCTTCGAATCCATGGACAACAAGCGCCGCGTGCTCGACCAGATGATCGACGAGCAGTTGATGGACCTCGTGGCGGAGCGCGAGGGCATCCTCGTCGGCGAGGCCGATGCGGCCGAGCAGCTCAAGCGGATCCCCGAGTTCCAGTCCGACGGTGTGTACAACGCCGACCTGTACCGGCTCGGCCTCGCCGCCCGGGGCACGACGCACGCCGGCTTCATGGCCACGGTGCGCAGCGATATCGCCCGCCGGCTGATCCCGGGGCAGATCGCCGGGACGGGCATGGCGAGCGAAGCGGAAATCGAGGCATTCCTGGCCCTGGGGGAACAGTCGCGCGACCTGTCGCTGTTCGAGCTGCCCACCCCGGCCATGTCCGAGGCGCCCGACGAGGCGGCCTTGCGCGCGTTCTACGACCAGAACGGATCGCGCTACCGCAGCGAGGAGCGGGTCGCGATCGAGTACGTCGAAGTGGACGCCGCCGCCATCGAGGTGCCGACGACCGCCGACGAGACCACCCTGCGCGATCGGTACGAGTCGCAGCGCGCGCGCTTCGTCACGGCGCCGCAGCGCGAGGCGGCGCACATCCTGGTGGCGGTGGCCGCGGACGCCGGCCCGGAGGCCGACGGCCAGGCGCGCGAGCGTGCGGCAGAAATCGCCGGCCTCGCGCGCGCCGAGGGTGCGGATTTCGCCGCGCTCGCCCGCGAGCGTTCCGACGACCTCGGCTCGAAGAACGAGGGCGGCTACCTGGGCCCGGTCGAGCCCGGCACCTTCGCCCCCGCCTTCGAGGAGGCCCTGGCCGCGATTCCCGCGGTGGGCGGCGTGAGCGATCCGGTCCGCACCCCGGACGGCTGGCACGTGATCCGCCTGCAGGCGTTCGAGCCGGGCAGCGAGCGCAGCTTCGAGGATGTGCGGGGCGAACTGGAGGCCGAGTTCCTGGCGACCGAACGCGAGCGCCTCTTCAGCGACCTCTCCAATCGCCTGATCGAGGCCGTGTACAAGGATCCGACGGCGCTCGCCCCGGCGGCCGAATCCGTGGGCCTGCAGGTGCGCACGACCGGCCTGTTCGGTCGCGGCGGCGGCGAGGGCGTTTCGGCGATCCCGGCGGTGCGCGCCGCGGCCTTCGCGGACAACCAGCGGATCGAGCGGCAGGTCAGCGACGCGATCGAGATCGGGCCGGAGCAGGTCGTGGTCCTGCACGTCATCGAGCACGAGCCGGAGGCGACCTTGCCTTTCGAACAGGTCGCAGAGCGGGTCCGCGCCGATTTCGTTGCCGATGCGCTGGCGAAGGCGTCGAAGGCGCAGGCGGACGCCCTGTTGGCGCGTGCCCTCGCGGGCGAATCCCTGGATGTGCTGGCGACCGACGTGGGCCGCACCGTGGCCACCCTTCCCGGCGTACGGCGGCAGTCGCCCATGCCGCCGGCGATCCTTGAGCAGGCCTTCCGCCTGCCGGCGCCGGAAGAAGGCAAGCCCAGCGTGGGGATTGCGCAGGTCGCGCCGGATCGACACGCCCTGGTGGCCGTGACGGCCATCACCCCGGGAGACACTTCGCAGGTCGATGCATCGACGCGCGACATGCTGCGCGGCCAGCTGGCACAGGCGCGCGGCTATGTCGAGCTGCAGGAGTACCTCAAGTCCCAGCGCGGCGACTATACGGTGACGGTCGCCGAAGACCGGCTCTGACCGGATCCGGCGCGGCAAGGAAAAAAGCCCGGGCCAGGCCCGGGCTTTTTTCTTCCCCGGCGGGGCGGCGGGATCATTCGCCCCCGATGCCGGTCATGCCCAGGATGTTGTAGCCGGCGTCCACGTAGGTCACTTCGCCGGTGACGCCGGCCGCGAGGTCCGAGCACAGGAAGGCGGCGACGTTGCCGACGTCCTCGATGGTGACGCTGCGGCGCAGCGGCGCGCATTCCTCGACGTGGCCGAGCATCTTGCGGAAGTTGGCGATCCCGGCGGCGGCCAGGGTCTTGATCGGGCCGGCCGAGATGGCGTTCACGCGCGTGCCCTCCGGGCCCAGGTTCATGGCCAGGTAGCGGACGTTCGCCTCCAGGCTGGCCTTGGCCAGGCCCATGACGTTGTAGTTGGCCAGCGCGCGTTCGGCGCCCAGGTAGCTGAGCGTGAGGATGCTGCCGCCGCGGCCCTTCATCATCGGGCGCGCGGCCTTGGCCAGTGCCGCCAGCGAATAGCTGGAAATGTCGTGGGCGATGCGGAAGTTCTCGCGGGTCAGGCCATCGAGGAATTCGCCTTCGATCGCCTCGCGCGGCGCGAAGCCCACCGAGTGCACGAGGATATCGAAGCCGTCCCAGCGCTTGGCCAGGTCCCCGAACACCGCATCGATCTGCGCGTCGTCGGCGACGTCCAGCGGCAGCACGATGTCCGAGCCGCATTCGCGGGCGGCGTCTTCCACGCGCGACCTGAGCTTGTCGTTCTGGTAGGTGAACGCCAGCTCGGCACCTTCGCGGTGCATGGCTTCGGCGATGCCGGAGGCGATCGAGCGCTGGCTGGCGATGCCGACGATGAGGGCACGCTTGCCCGACAGGAAACCCATGGACCTTCCTCCCAAGATTGGCCGCGTCCGTGGCGGCGGAAACCGCGTTAGTGTCCCCCGCGGGGGCCCATACCGCCAAGCATGGACCCGGGCTCAGGGATCGATGCGCACCCAGCGCCCGGGGCGCAGCACGGAGCGCCCGTCCATGCCATTGAGTTCGAACAGCTGCCGCAGGGAGACGCCGTAGCGCGCGGCGATGCGCGAAAGGGTGTCGCCCGGCCGGATCTGGTGGCGCCGGCCCTCGTCGGCGGCCGGGGCCGTCGCCACCGGGGCGTCGGAGTCGCCCCCGGGCGGTGCCGCGCCGCGCAGCAGCACCAGGGGTGTCGCCGGGGCCAGCAGCTCGCGCGGCGCGCCAGCCACCACGCGGCCTCCGCGATAGCCCGGGTTGAGCCGGCGCAGGGCCGCGGCATCCGTGCCCAGGGTCGCCGCCGCCTGGTCCAGGCTGGTGGCGCCGGCCGGCAGGGTGACGCGGGCCAGCGGCACGAAGCGCGCTTCGCGCGGCAGCACCAGGCCATGCCGCTCGGGCTTGGCCAGCAGGCAGGCGAGGGCGTGCATCTTGGCGACGTAGTCGTAGGTGGTGCGCGACAGCCCGCGCGGCAGGTGCCGCTCGCCGGAGACGCGGCGGTCGCCGGACGCGGAAAAGGCGCGCAGGATCCGGTACTCGCCGGCGTTGTAGGCCATGGACATGGCGCGCCATTCGCCGCCGAACATCCCATCGAGCTTTTGCAGGTAGTCCAGGGCCGCGTCGGTGGATTCGACCGGATTGAGCCGGCCGTCATGGCCCGACTGGATGCGCACGCCATGGTTGCGGGCGGTGCTGGCGATCATCTGCCACATGCCGGCCGGCCCGCCCGGGCCGATCGCGTCGGGCCGGTACCAGCTTTCCACGATGGGCAGCAGCACGAACTCCGCCGGCAATCCGCGCCGTTCGACTTCCTGGGCCACGTAGGCCATCAGCGGCAACACGTTTTCGATCTGGCTGGCGAAGCGGGTGGGGTAGCCGGCGTAGCGCTTGCGCCAGGCGGTGTTGTGGATGCCCTTGACGCAGATCGGGTCGGACAGCCGCGACGACAGGAAGTCGAACACCTCCGCGCCCGTGTCCATGGGATCGGGCGCGGCCGGGGCGGGCGGCGCCGCCACCGGAGGCGCCACGGGCGCGACGGCCGGTCGCGGCGCCGGGACCGTGGTCACCGGCTCGGGCACGTCGGCCGGGTGGGGACGGACCGGGGCCTGGCAGCCGGCCAGCAGCAGGCAGGCGAGGGCGGACGGCAGCAGCAGGTGACTCTTCATCCGGCGAATCCATCCTTCCACTGGCGCAGGGCGGCGAAGGCCTCCACCCGGTCGACGGGCGCGCGCCCGCGGTGGGCGTGCACCGAGGCCTGCACGCCGGGCGCCTCGAGGCGCAGGAAGGGATTGCAGGCCCGCTCGAGGCCGATCGTGCTGGGCAGGCTGGCCTCGCCCCGGGCCCGGGCCGTCGCGACCCGGGCCAGGTGGGCGTCGCGCACGGCGTTCACCGGTTCCACCACCCGGGCGAAGCGGCCATTGGCCTCGGTGTATTCGTGCCCGCAGCAGACCGCGGTCGCGTCCGGCAAGGCGGCGAGGCGGTCGAGCGAGTCGAGCAACTCGCCGGGTGTTCCCTCGAAGCGCCGGCCGCAGCCCAGGCTGAACAGGGTGTCGCCGCAGAAAAGATGTCCCGCGCCATGGAAGGCGATGTGGCTGCGGGTGTGGCCCGGCACGCCGATCACGTCCAAGGAAAGCCCGAGCGCCTCCACGTACACCCGGTCGCCGCCGCCGACGCGTTGGGCCTCGAGGGCGATGCGGTCTTCGGGTGGTGCGAACACCGGCAGGCCGAACTCGCCGGCCAGGGCCGCCGCGCCGCCAATGTGGTCGGCATGGTGGTGGGTCAGGACGATGGCGGCCGGGCGCAGCCCCTGGTCCACGGCGGCGCGCACCGGTGCGGCCTCGCCCGGGTCGACCACGAGCGCGGTCCCGTCGTCGGCGGCCAAGAGCCAGATGTAGTTGTCCTGGAAGGCGGGAAGGGGCAGGGCGCGCAGCA
>JAYRTA010000007.1:0-5417 GCA_041919875.1 Arenimonas sp. | reverse complement strand
GCCGGGATGACGCAGAATCGCGACCATGCCCGCGGCCTCTCCCCGACGTCAACCCGAGCGCCGCGCGGAAGCCTGGTTCGCCCAGGCCTCGACCCTTCGCCTGGTCCACGACCTGCACCGGCGC
The DNA here is from genome assembly GCA_041919875.1 of Arenimonas sp. GTDB lineage: Bacteria > Pseudomonadota > Gammaproteobacteria > Xanthomonadales > Xanthomonadaceae > Arenimonas. The sequence continues at coordinate 5,293 of JAYRTA010000007.1, read as the reverse complement.
GCGCTGCCCGAACTGGCCCGCGTCTTCGGCCACAGCGGCCTGTACCTGCGGCCCGGTGCCGCCGTGGCGCCGGGCCTGGCCGGCAACCTGCTGGCCCAGGTGGTCAGCCTGCACCGCGACGATGGCCGGCTGGCGGGGGACCTGGCCTGCGAGGATGCCGCGCTGCCGATCGCCTCGGGCAGCCTCTCGCTCGCCTACGGCCTGTTCTGCCTGGAAAGTTCGCCCGAACCCGATGCCCTCCTGGCGGAGTTCGCCCGCGTGCTCCAGCCCGACGGCTGCCTGATCCTGCTCACGCTCAACCCCTGGGCGCCGATGCGGCTGCGTTGGGCCTTCCGCGGCCTGCGGGTGATGCCACCGACCCGGCTGGGCCAGCTGCTGGCCGGCCTGGGGCTCGACCTGCAGCGCCGCCGGCGCATCGGCCCGCTCTGGGAGGGGCGCAATGCGGTGGACGTGCATGGCCACCGCGAGGCCGGCTTGACCGCGGGCCTTCGCCCCGCCAGCCTGTGGGTCGCCCGGCGCCGCGAGGCCGGCCTGACCCCGCTGCGTCCCCGCGTCGCCGGCCTGGCCCTGCGCCCCGGCGTCAGCCCGGGCTGAGCACCGGGCTCCCCGCAAGGACGCGTCCGACGACATGAAGAAGATCGAGATCCACACCGACGGCGCCTGCCTCGGCAATCCCGGGCCCGGGGGCTGGGCCGCGCTGCTGCGGCATGGCCAGGTCGAACGCGAACTGGCCGGCGGCGAGGCGGCGACCACCAACAACCGGATGGAGCTGATGGCGGCGATCATGGCCCTGGAGGCACTCAAGGCGCCCTGCGAGATCGTGCTTTCCACCGACTCGCAATACGTGCAGAAGGGCATCGGCGAATGGCTGCCCAACTGGGTGCGCCGCGGCTGGAAGACCGCCGCCGGCGACCCGGTGAAGAACCAGGACCTCTGGCAGCGGCTCGACGCCGCCGCCCGGCCGCACCGCATCACCTGGACCTGGGTGAAGGGCCACGCCGGCCATCCGGAGAACGAGCGCGTGGACCAGCTGGCGCGCGCGCAGGCGGAGCGGCTGCGATGAGCGCCGCGGTGCGCCAGGTCGTGCTGGATACCGAAACCACCGGCTTGTCCTGGGAAAAGGGCAATCGCGTGGTGGAGATCGGCTGCATCGAGATGATCGAGCGCCGGCCGACCGGCCGGCACTTCCACCGCTACTTCAATCCCGAGCGGGACATGGAGCCCGGCGCCCAGGAAGTCACCGGCCTGACCCTGGAATTCCTGCGCGACAAGCCGCTGTTCGGATCGGCGGTGCACGAGTTCCTGGACTTCATCCGCGGCGCCGAACTGGTGATCCACAACGCCAGCTTCGACGTCGGCTTCCTCGACTACGAGCTTTCGCGCCTGGGGCCGGCCTTCGGCCGCATCACCGACCACGCCGGCGTGCTCGACACGCTGGCCCTGGCGCGGGAGCGGTACCCCGGCCAGCGCAATTCGCTCGACGCGCTCTGCAAGCGCCTCGGCGTGGACAACGGGCACCGCAAGCTGCACGGCGCCCTGCTCGACGCGGAATTGCTGGCCGAGGTCTACCTGGGCATGACCTCGGGCCAGGCCGACCTGGGCCTGGCCGCGATCGGCGAGGCCGGGCCGGCGCTGGCGACCGAGCTGGCGGGCCTCGCCCCCGCCGGCCCGCGCCGCGTGCTGCGCGCCAGCGAGGACGAGCGCGCCGCCCATGCCGCGCGCCTGGACAGGATCGCCGCCAAGGCGGGCGACAAGCTCGCCTGGCCCCGGCCCGGGACGCCCGCCGTTTCCTGACCGGGACCGTGGATAATCGGTGCCGCCCTGACCCCCGGAGCCCGGCGTGAACGCCACCGTCCTGCTGACCTCGGTCGACATCAACATCCCCGGCTACCGGATCATCCGGCCGATCGGCGAGGGCGGCATGGCCTCGGTGTTCCTGGCCATGCAGGAATCGCTGGAGCGCGAGGTGGCGCTGAAGGTGATGTCGCCGGCGCTGGCCTCCAACGGCGAATTCGCCGGCCGCTTCCTCACCGAGGGCAAGATCACCGCCAAGCTCCAGCATCCCAACCTGGTGACGGTGTACGACATCGGCACCCACGCGGGCGTGTATTACCTGGCGGCCGAGTACATCCCGGGCGGCACCCTGCGCGAGCGCATTTCCCAGGGCGGCCTGACGGTCGCGCAGATCCTCGACATCGCCGCCGACATCGCCGCCGGCCTGGACTTCGCCCACCAGAAGGGCTTCGTGCACCGCGACGTCAAGCCGGCGAACGTGCTCTTCCGCACCGACGGACGGGTGGTGCTGGCCGATTTCGGCATCGCCAAGGCGCTCGACGGCACCAGCAGCGCCACTGTCGCCGGCGCCTCCATCGGCACCCCGGATTACATGAGCCCGGAGCAGGCCCGCGGCGAATCGGTGGACGGCCGCTCCGACCTCTACAGCCTGGGCGTGGTGCTGTTCGAAATGCTCGCGGGGCAGGCGCCCTACCAGGCCGGCGATCCGTTCACGGTGGCGCTGATGCACGTGACCCATCCGCTGCCCGAGCTGCCGGAAAAACACGCCTGGCTGCAGCCCCTGGTGCACGGCCTGATGGCCAAGGACCCGGCCATGCGCTTCCGCAGCGGCGCCGCCTTCGTCGACGCCGTGCAACGCGTGGTGGCCGAGGCGCCCGCCGGGGCGATCGATCGCCTGAGCGATTCGCGCCAGGGCGGCGCCCGCCTGTCCGGCGCGGCCGCGACCCAGCAGCGTACGCGCGTGAGCCTGCGCGAAGACAGCAGCCGGCCGCGCTGGCCCTGGCTGGCCGGGGCCGGTGTCCTGGTGATCGCCGCCGCGGCCTGGTGGATGCTGGGTCGCGAGGCGCCGGCCCCCGCGCCGACGGCGGTCACGCGGCCTGCCGATGCGCCGGTCGAGCCGCCGCTGCCGGAAGGGTTCCAGGCGCCCCAGCCGATCGATGCCGACAGCGGCGTCGAGGTCGAGCGGCTGCTCAATGCCGGTGACCAGTTGCTTGAGTACGGCACCCAGCAGGAGCCCGGCCGCAAGCTGGCATCGCCGCAGGATGACAGCGCCTTGGGTTACTACCGCCAGGCCCTGGCCCTGGATCCCGACAACGCCCGCGCCCGCGCCGGCATCGCCAACATCGTGGCCTTCTACCGCTCGTATTCCTTCCGGCTGTGCGACCTGGGTCGCTGGGTGCAGTGCGGCATCATCGTGCGCGCGGGCCTGGACGTGGATCCGCAGGATGCCTACCTGCTGCAGATGCAGGACGCGGCGCGCCAGGGCGAAGAGGGCGGCAGCCCCGCCATACCGCCCGCGCCCGCGGGCTGAGGCCGGCGCCGCTCAGGGGCGGCGCAGCAGGATCACCGTGACATTGTCCGAGCCGCCGCCGTCGAGCGCGGCGGACACCAGGTGGTCCACGCACTCCTGCGCAGGCAGGTCGCCGCGGCCGAGCAGGGCCGCGATGCCGGCGTCGTCCACCTCTTCGGTCAGGCCGTCGCTGCACAGCAGCAGCTGCTGGCCGGGCTTGAGTTCCCCGGCCAGGGTTTCGACCTTGAGGTCCTGCGGGTCGGTGACGCCCAGGGCCTGGGTGACCACGTTGCGGTGCGGATGCGCGCGCGCCTGCTCGGCGGTGATCGCACCCTGGTCGATCAGTTCCTGCACGTAGCTGTGGTCGGACGAGAGCTGGCGCAGCTGGCCGTTCCACAGGTAGGCGCGGCTGTCGCCCACCCAGGCCAGTTCGAAGCGGTGGCCCTGCAGGCGCACGGCCACGACCGTGGTGCCCATCGGCAGGCTTTCGCCGCGCTGGCGGCTGTGGCGGATGATGTCCTCGTCGGCGCGACGGATCGCATCCGACAGCGAGCGGCCGGCGCGCACCTCGCGCACCACCGCGTCGCGGGCCAGGGCGCTCGCCACTTCCCCGAACTCGTGGCCGCCCATGCCGTCGGCCACCAGCCAGAGGCCCAGCTCGGCATCGCCGTAGTAGGTGTCCTCGTTGAGCTCGCGGCGCAGGCCGACGTGGCTGAGGTGGCCGAACTCGATCATGCGGGTCCCGGGGTACGGCGGTCCGGCGTGGGGGTGTCCATGCGCTGCATCATGGGACCGCCCGCAACCCGGCCGCAAGCGTGGGCCGGGGCGGAACGGACCGACGGGCAGGCCGGGACCAGGTCAGAACTCCATGCGCAGGCCGACGGCCAGGCTGTACTGCGACTGCCCGTCCTTGGCCACCAGCCGCTCGTAGTAGAAGAAGCCCGACCGGCCCTTGGTCAGCACCATCGACAGGCCGAGGCCCAGGCGGAAATAGTCGGTATCCAGGGGGTCGCCGGTGATCAGCATCGCGCTGCCGGTCGGGTCATGCAGGAAGCGCGCCTCCATGGACTGCGGGTCGTCCCGGAACTCGTGCTCCCATTCCAGCTGCAGGTGCGGGATCACGACGCCCCAGGGCGCGCTGTGGGTGTAGGTCAGCTTGGCGCCCAGCACGCTGGCGAAGGAGGTCAGGTCGCGCGATTCGATCCGCAGTCCCAGGCCGCTGCCGGGAAGTCCGGCGATCAGTTCTTCTTCGATCGCATCGAAGCCCACCCGGGTGTAGAGCAGTCGCCCATAGGGACCCAGGCCCCAGGGGCCGCGGTTGAAGTCCCGGCCAAAGGTGGTGGCGATCGAGAGCAGGTCGCCGCGGCTGTCGGCTTCGGCCACCTGGCTGATGGACGTGGTGCCGCCGCCGGCCAGGGGCAGGGTGTAGTCGATCCGGCGCAACAGTTCGTAGTCGTTGCGGCCCCAGGTGACCACGCCGTCGGCATACCAGCTGTCGGCCTGGTACCAGGTGGCGTAGGCGGACAGCGACCAGCCGCGGGTGTCCAGGCCGCCGCGCTCGCCCGGCAGGTCCGTGTCCTGGCGGGTGTAGCCGAAGGAGCCACCGACGATCCACTGGTCGTTGAGCCGGTAGTCCACGCCGGCGGTGAGGCCCTCGATGTCGTAGTCGTAGGCGGGGTCGACGCTGCCTGCCTCGGCTTCGCCGCGGCCGATGGTGCCGGCGGCGAAGAAGCCCCACCGGCTGAAGTCGGCGCCGATCTCGGCCGGCTCGCCGTCGCCCTGCAGGGCATTGGCCAGCATGCCCAGCGACAGGTTGCCCGAGGGCGTGCTGAGCGCGAGGCCGCCGAAGCTGGTGCCCTGGGTGCCGGCGCGCAGCGCGGCGATGCGGGTCTTGAGGTTCTGGAACTGCGACTGCAGCGCGCTGAAGGCGGCATTGGCCTGGGTCAGCGCGACATCGGCCATCAGCTGGTCGAGCGCACCGATGGTGGC
>JAYRTA010000006.1:0-14550 GCA_041919875.1 Arenimonas sp. | reverse complement strand
TCGGCCAGCTGCAGCCGGCCCCTGGCGTCGAGCGCGTAGACATTGGCCAGGCGTTGCACCTTGTCGGCCGGCACCCAGAAGAAGGTGTCGGCGAGCTTCAAGGGGGCGGCGATGCGCTCGGCGACGAAGCGCTCCAAGGGCATGCCCGACCAGATCTCGACCAGTCGGCCGAGCACGTCGGTCGAGTAGCCGTACTGGAAGGCGGCGCCCGGCTGGCCCTGCAGCGGCAACTGGGCGAGGCGCTCGGTCCACTGCGCCAGCGTCTCGTCGAGGTGCAGCAGGTACCAGTCGCTGAAGCCGGCGGCCTTCCACGCGGCCGCGGCCGGACCGGCGCCGTAGCTGAGTCCGGCGCTGTGCAGCAGCAGGTCGCGCACGGTGATGGCGCGCCGTGGTTTTTCCAGCTGGCCGGCGGCGTTCATCACCTGCATCGGCCCGAAGGCCGGGATCCAACGGCTCACCGGGTCGCGCAGCAGGAAGCGGCCTTCCTCGTAGAGCATCATGGCGGCGATGGTGGTCACCGCCTTGCTCATCGAGGCGATGCGGAACAGGGTGTCGGCGCGCATCGGCTGCCGGTTCTCGATGTCGGCCAGACCGTGAACGCCCTGGTGCACCAACTTGCCGTCGCGCAGGAGCACGGTCACCGCGCCGGCCAGTCGCTGGCGTGCGATCTCGTCCTGGATCGCGGCGTCGAGCCGGCCCAGGCGTTCCTGCGACCAGCCGGACGCCGCATGGATCTCGTCGCCCAGCGGGCGTTGCGTGCTGATGCCGGGGCTGGGCGGCAACTGCTCGGCCTCCTGGGCCGGCGGCGCGGCGCGCAGATGCGGTGTGAGCTTCTGCTCGCGCAAGGCCTGGGCCACCATTGCGGCCAGTTGCCAGGCGCCATCGCCGTTGTGATGTGTCGGGTCGACCTTGCCGTCTGCCGGCTTGGCGAACAGCGACTCGGCCTGCTGCGGGCCGAGCTGCAGATAGAGCTGGCGGCTGGCGGCGTTGAGGTCGATGACGGGCAGCTTGAACTCGGCCGCCACCGCCTTCGCGGCGTCGACGTGGTCCTTCAGGGTCCAGCGCAGCGAGCCGTCGGGTTCGAAGAAACGCCGCTCGACCGAGGTGACGATGACCGGCTTCATCTGCGCCGCCTGCAAGGCGCGCACATGCTGGCGGATCTCGTCCTGGTAGCTGGCCACCGAACCGCTGCCGTCGCGCAGCTGCTTCTGGTCGTTGTGCCCGTACTGCATCAGCACCAGATCACCGGGCTGGCCCAGGCTGATGATCTTGTCCAGGCGCCGGCGCTGCAGCGAGTCGCGGTAGCTCTCGCCGCTTTGCGCCAGGCTGACCACGGCGGCACTCGGTGCCACGAAGCGCGGCAGCTGCTGCCCCCAGCTCGCGTAGGGTTCGCCGCTCTGGTCGGCGACGGTGGAGTCGCCGAGCAGAAAGATCAGCGGCAGCTTGTCGACGCGTTCGATCTGCAGCGCCTGCAGCACCGGTTGCCGGCCGTTGATCTCCAGCGTCAGCCGGCCGTCCCAGTTCCAGGCCTCCTGCGTGCTCTCGCGCGGCGCGCGCAGGCGCACCTGTCCGCCGAGGAAGGTGGGGCGGCGCACGTGCACGCTGAAGACCTCGGTGCGCGACTCGCGCGCGGCAGTCCTGGCGCCTTGCAGCAGCAGGCGGCGAACCTCGGCGCGCAGGCTGGTGTCGCTCGCCTGCGCGCTGCCGCCCAGTGTCACGCTGACCCGGTAGCTGCCCTCGGGCAGATCGACCGAAAAATGCAGCGCGCGTTGGGGCGCGAGCACGGCGTGGCCGCGACGTGGGCCGGCGACCGCCTGGGTGGTGGCTGCCGGAGCCTCTTCCTCGAAGCCATGACCGCGCTCGGGCGTGTAGCGCGTCGCCGGGCCGACGAGCTGCTCGCCGGCCTGGACCGGGCCGTCGCCGAAGACAAAGCGCAGCGTCGATCCGGCCTGTGCCGACAGGGCCAGCGCCAGGCCGGCCAGCAGGGTGATGAAGGACTTCACGGCAGATGGTCTCCGATCAGGGCCAGGTTCTGGATCGCCGCCAGGCTCCATTGCGCGGCGTCGTTGGTGCTCACCCAGGGCGCCTCGTCGACCGGCCGCAGCACCGCCGGGGGCAGCACCTGGCGCGTGCGCAGTTGCTCGGCGCCGTAGCGCCGGTCGCGGAAGAACTCGGCCCAGGCCCGCTGGGCCAGCGCCTTGTCGCCGCTGCGCGCGGCGGCGTAGGCGGTGAGGCGCGAGTGACCGACCCACAAGGCGTTGCCGCCGCCATGGACCTGAGCGCCGAGCTCGGCCCTTTGTTGCTCCAGGGGCGCGTTGTAGAGCCGGCAGTACTGCAGCCAGGCGGCCTCGAAGCCGGGCACCTCGATCAGGCTGCTCACGTCGGCGACCATCTCGACGAGGCCGAAGACGGCGCTCAGGTGGCTGGCGGCGACGCGCTCGCCGATGACGGAGCGCAGCGCGCCGGTGAGCGGGTCATAGGCCGAGCCCGAGGCGGAGAAGAAGCCGTACTTCATGCCGGCCACCGATTCCATGCCGCGGCGGATCTTGTCGCGCCAGCGCGTGTCGCCGCTGCGCTCCCATTCGGTCAGCCAGTTGGCCAGCATCGAACCCCAGTCGGTGCCCACGCCCATCAGGGCCTGGCCGGCGGGCAGCTTGGGCGCGTCCTTGACCTTGCGGGTCGGGTTCAGCGCGATCAGTTGGCGGTCGGCGTCGCGCAAGCTGGACAGCACATCGCCGATGCGCTCGTCGGCCGTCAGGTAGTGGTAGTGGCGGCGGTAGGCCGCGGTGCTGATGCGCAGCTGCTTGGCCGAGTCGCTCCAGTGCTGCACGCCGTGGCGGGTGCCCAGGCCCTTGAAGCGGCCCAGGTGGTAGGTGTCGACCTCGCTGGTGTGGCGCACCATGGCTTCGGCGATGCGGAACACATCGGCGCGGCCGCTGCGCAGGAAGGAATACCAGAGCCAGAGATCGGGCGACAGCTCGGAGTTGTCCCAGGCATAGCCGCCGACGTCGTAACGCCATTCGTGGCGGTCGGCGTCATAGGTGTGGCGCACGTCGCCGTGGTCCCAGAAGCCGGTCCAGCGGCGCTGCTCGATCTCCTGCTTGTAAAAGCCGAGCAGGAAGTCGAGCCGGTCCTCGATCGCCGCCTTCTGCGGCGTGCTGCGGTCGGGCAGGCCCCAGAGATTGCCGAAGACCCGCGTGCTCAGGTAGCGCTGCGGCGTGGCCACCAAGAGCGGCGGGGTCTGCACCGCGGCAGCCATCTGCACCAGTTGCTCGCGCGACGGTGTGGCCGCCACCGCAAAGAGCGTGATCTCGTTGCTGCGACCCACGCCCACGGGGCTGTCGAAGCCGGGCTCCCAGTCCTCGTAGGTGACCTCCAGGCCCTGCAGCTGCTTGTCGAAGCTGTCCTGGCCCAGGCCGTCGTGATAGGGCCGGATGTCCATCGCCGGTGCCTCGGGGCTCCACAGCCAGGTCGTGACCTCCGCCGTGTCGGTGTGGGCGTTGCGGATGTCGAGCTGGGTCGGGTGGCGCTGCCAGAAGTCGCGCACGCCAAAGGCCACGCCACCGCTGGGGCCGCCGATGTAGCCCAGGCCCGAGGCGCGGCGGCCCCAGGCCGCGTGCACCCAGGACTGGCCGCTCTTGGTGCGCTTCTTGATCTGGAAGTTGTCGGGCCCGAGCTGGGAGAGGCTGACATCGCCCCAGGCCGGGATGCGCTCCAGGTGGTTGCGGATCGACGGGTGGAAGGTTTCGATGGGCGGGCAGGCCCTGCCCTCGAACTGTGCGGCGCGCACCGCGGCGCCGGGGTCGCGACGCAGGCCGGTCAAGTTGCGCACGCCTTCGGCCCACAGACCGTGGGTCTGTTTGTCATCGTGCCGGGCGGGCTCGCCGCTGAAGCGCAGATGGCGGTCGTGCGGCAGATCGCGCAGCGGCACCGCGAAGCGCAGGCCCAGACCGCGGATGAAGTCCTGCTGCGGATCGCCGTCGTAGACGAAGCTGTGAACGATGCGGATCGCGTCGCTGCCGGCGTGCAGGTAGAGGCGCAGGTCGAAGGGCAGCCAGGCTCGCTTGCCGTCGCTGTGCTGGCCTTGCAGACGGACCACCGCGCGCAGCGGGCCGCGCTGCTCGACGGTGAGCGTCTCCAGCTCGCTGCGATAGGCACGCGTGCTGGCGCCCGCTTCGGGTTGGCTGTCGACCTGCGCGACCAGCAGGCCGTCGCGCAGGATCTCCACGCCGCCGCGCAGCACGGTCTGGATCAGCTTGCTGCCCCGGCGTGGCAGCTGCACGCGGATGACACCGGTATCGACGCGCACGGCGTCGGCCGATTCCTCCACCCGAACTGCATGGGCAAAGGCCGGCGCATCGCCCGGCTCCACGGACCAGCCGGCGGCGGGGGTGATGCCCGGTGGCAGCGCGTGGCCGCTCCATTTGATCGAGCCATCGGGCCAATAGGCCAGCGGCCAGCTTTGCAGCGCATGGGCCTTGCCGGCCGCGTCGCGCAGGCGCAGGCCGACGCCTTGGGCCAGCTCGCCGCGCGCCCAGGGCAGGCCCCAGGCCAGACCGGCATGCAGCTCGGGCGCCTTGTCTTCCAGCCAGCGCAGCGCGCGCGGGTCGGTGGGGATCTGCACGGCGGCCTGCGCCAAGGCCGGCGCCAGCGCCGCCGCCGCACCGGCGGCGGCGCTGTGCACGAAGAACTGCCGGCGTGCCGGGCTGAAGCGATTCAGGCTCATCAACAGGCTTTCAGGAACTCAGGCGCGGCCCCACAGGCGCGCATAGGCGCGACCGGTGAGGTCCTCGAGGATCTGGCGGTTTTCGGCCGACTCGGCTTCAAGATGGCCGGCACGCAGCCGCTCGACCTCGTGCGCCAGCACCGCATGGGTCTGCGCATTGAGGCGGAAGTGCCGCGCCGCCCACAGGCCCAGCAGCATGACGACGATGGGGCCCAGCACCATCACCGCGGTGACGGTCTGGATGGCCTGTTCGGTCTGCACCACCACCTCGCCGGGCCGGCGGGTCGGCGACACATAGCCGCCCAGGCCGATCAACCAGCCGGTGGCGACGATGGCAGCGCTCTGTGCGACCTTGCGCACCATGGTCATCACGCCGGCGAAGATGCCCTCGCGGCGCTGGCCGGTGACGGCCTCGTCGACGTCGGGCAGGTAGTTGTAGACCGACCAGGGCACGAAGTTCAGCGTGCCGCGGCCCAGGCCCGCCAGCACGATGGGCAGGTAGAGCCAGGGCAGCGAGGGCGCCGCGGCCGCCGCGCCGCGCTGCTGCAGGTAGAGCCAGCCGTAGAGCAGGGTGGCGGCGATGAACAGGCTGATGGCGACGCGGTAGGCGTAGAGCGGACCGACCTTGATGACGACGCGGATGGCGATCATCACGCTGAGCAGTTGCGCGATGTACATGCTCGTCATCAGCTGCGAGATCGCCAGCGTGGCACCGGTCGCGCCCATCAGCACCGTGGCCACGAAGATCGGGAAGGCGGTGTTGAAGATGTCCTGCGACAGATAGCCGCCCAGATACAGCGACAGATGCTGCCGGAAGGCGCGCAGGCGCAGCGTGGAAAAGAGGTCGCGGAACATGCGCACCGGAATGCCCAGCGCCTCGTCCCAGCTGAAGGGGGCGAGCGGCTTGGCGAGTTCCTCGGCGGTGTAGGGCCGCTCCCAGGACGACAGCAGCACGATCAACACCACCAGCGAGAACAGGACGCCGAAGATCAGCGCCATCCACAGGAAGGGTTCGGCCGAGTCCTTGCCGCCGAACTGGTTGATGAGCAGGGTGGGCAGGGCGCTGGCCAGGATGGCCGAACCCTGCGCGACCAGCATGCGCGCGCCGGCGAACCTGGCCTTCTCGGCGTAGTCCTTGCTCATCTCCGCGGCCAGGGTCTCCCAGGGGATCAGGAACATCGTGTACAGCAGCTCGAAGAAGATGAAGACGAGCAGGTAGTACCAGAAGTTCTTGCCGGTGACGAAGAGCAGCGCGAAGCAGGGCAGCAGCGGCAGCACGATGAGCAGGAACAAGCGCCGCCGGCCGACGCGCCGGCCGATGCGGCTGTGGCGCAGGTTGTCGGAGACGTAGCCGATCAGCGGGCAGGTGATCGCCTCCAGCAGGCGCGGCAGACCCAGGATCAGGCCGGACTCGACGGCGCTCAGGCCGCAGAAGGTGACGAAGAAATAGAACAGCCAGCCGGTCACCACCGCCTGCGCACCGGCGCCCAGCATGTCGCCCGAGCCCCAACCCCAGTAATTGCGCCAGCTCGGCTGGCGCATGCCTTGAATAGCGGCCATCAGATGAAGCGGTAATTGAATTCGAGCAGGGCCAGCAGCGCCATCGCTTGGCCGAAGGGCATCGAGGTCAAGGGGATGTCCTTGTATTCCTGGAGGGTGTTGAACACCGGGGTGCCGAAGCTGACCTGGGTCAGTTCGCCGGCCTCGTTGATCAGCTTGCGCACCGCCAGCGCGGCGCGGCGGCCGGGCTCCTCGTAAGGGGCCGGCAGCAGGCCCAGTCGCACGCCCTTCAGGATGCCGTAGGCAAAGCCGGCGGTGGCGGCGGCTTCCTCGTAGGACGTGGCGTCGTCAAGAAGGGTGCGCCACAGGCCGTTCTCGGTCTGCAGCGGGATCAGGGCGTCGACCTGCGTCCTCAGGGTCTCGACCAAGAAGAGGCGCAGGCCATCGGTCTCGGGCAGATCGAGCAGCTCGATGAACTCCGGGATGGCGATGGTCACCCAGGAATTGCCGCGCGCCCAGCGCGCCCTGGCGAAGTGGTGGCGGCCCTCGAAGCTCCAGCCGTGGAACCACAGGCCCGTCTGCGGGTCGCTGAGGTACTTGGTGTGGACGAGGAACTGGCGCTTGGCCTCCTCGACGTAATGCGGCCGGTTCAGGACCTTGCCGATCTTGGCCAGCGGCATCACCGACATCATCAGGGTGTCGTCCCACAGCTGCTGGGGGTTCACGCTGTTGTAGACGATGTGCTGGAAGCCGTTCTCCGAAGTGCGCGGCAGGCCCTTCATCAGCCACTCGGCCCAGGTGTCGAGGTAGGGGCGATAGGCCGGGTTGCCGGTGCGCTCGAACAGATGCGCCAGGGTCAGGAAGGGCGCGACGGTGTTGATGTTGCGCGAGGGCGAACCTTCCGCGAAGCGCTCCTTGAACCAGTCCGTCATGATCGACCAGGCCTGCTCGTCGCCGGTGGTCTCCCAGACCTTCCACAGGCCGTAGAGGCCGACGCCCTGGGTCCACTCGAAGCCATGCCAGCTCTTGGTGTCGATGACGCGGCCGTCCTCCAGGCGCAGCAGGAAGCGACCGTCCTCGTCGCGGATGTTGATCAGGTTGTGGATCACGCGGCGGATCGCGTCCTGCCAGTCGCCGCGCTCGGCCCCCAGGCCGGCGACATGGTGGCCGAGCAGCGGGTGGATGCGCTCGGGGTGGGTGGGGACGAGGACTTGGTTCTTCATGGTGACGGGGTAGGGCAGTTGCGTCAGGGACGCTGAAGGTAGCGCGAAGCGGGCAGCACTTCGAGCGGGACGCCGCCACGGGCGACGCGCAGCGGCAGCAGCCTGATGGGCTCCAGCGCGTTCTCCGGCTTGCCGTCGCTGCTGACCACCAGCGCGAGGGTGTTCTCACCCTGCGGGTTCAGGATGCCCGGCGGCAGCACGAAGACGCGCTGCGGGCCGATGTGGGCGACGAACTGGCCGAGGTTCCAGCCGTTGACGAAGATCAGCGCGCGGTTCTCGACCCCGATGGAGCGCGGCAGCGTCGTGTCGCCAAAGGCCAGGCCGAGCTGCACGTCGTGGTCCTGGGGCAGGGCGAGTGTGAAGCGGGTGCGCAGCCAGTAGCTCCCCGCTGCCGGTGGCGCGGCGGTCGGCGTCGTTGCCTCCCAGCCGGTGCTGAAGTCCTTGTCGGGCGCGGCGGGCAGGTGCCAGCCCTTGTGCTCTCCCCCCAGACCGCCGTTGTTGTAGGGGCCGCGGGCCAGGTCGCGGATCGCCTCGGGCGCACCTTGCAGCTTCCAGCGGATGGGCACGCCGTAGCGACGCCCCCCCTTGGGCGCCAGCGAGGCCGAGATCAGGCCGCGCGCTTCCTTGTGCGCGTCGTCGGCGAACAGGTCCCAGTTGTGGCCCATATTGCGCAACATCACCGCGACCACATGCTCGCCGGGCGCCAGGTCCTTGAGCAACAGCTTGAAGGTGTCCGTGGTCTCGGGGAAGGGACGGCCGGTGTCCAGCTCGTGCTGGCCGTGGAACCTGCCATCGACCCAGACCTGGATCAGACCGGCACCGCCGGCGCCGTACCAAAGGGCCAGTTCGAGCGGGTTCGCGTCGTTCGTCTTGAAGCGGCCGCGGTACCAGACGTCACCCCGGTGGAAGCCGTAGTCGCTCATCGCCAGCACCGGCGCGCCCTTCTCGGCGGCCGTGTAGACCTGGGCGGCCGACGAGGGGGCATCGGCGCTGCGCCAGGCGCTGTCGTCGAAGCCGGGCTGGCTCTCGGCGACGTCGCTGCGGCGCGTCCAGCGGAGTTGGCTCAGATCCGGCAGCGAGAGCGCCGCCGGGCCGCTCAGGGGCTGGCGGGCAACCCGCGTTGCGCCCTGGGTTTGCGTTGCCAGCTCGGCACCGTTCCAGCGCAGGCGCTTGACGCCATGGCCGGCCCAGACGCGCAGCTCGCTCGCCGCCTGCGTGTCGCCGCTGAGCTCCAGTGCGTCGCCGTTCTTCACGGCCTTGCGCGGCATCGCCGGGCTCAGCACCAACACCTCACCCAGCTTCCAGAAGGCCTGGGCCGTCGCCTCGTCGGCGATCAGCAGGTGCAGCGGCGCGCGGCCACCCCCCGTGATCTCCAACTCGATCAGGCCCTGGTGGCGGTAGTTCAGACGCAGATCGCCCTTGGCCGCGTCCCAGCTCTGCTTCAGCTCACCGGCCACGACGCGCACGCGGGGCTGGCTGGCAAAGCGCAGCACGGTCTCGCCGTCGTGGCCCGTGCGCCCGTGCAAGAGGGTGAGGTCTTGCGCGCCCTGGCGGATCTGCGTCCACAGCTCGGAGGTCGAGTAGACGAGCCGGTGCTGACCAAGCGTGTAGGCGGCGAGGATGAAGCGCGCGTCCTGGCCGCTGAGCTGCAACCTGCCGGCCTGCGGGATGCGGTAGTGGCCGTCAGCCGTCTTCAGCTCGAACGAGAAGGCCTCGGTGCCGGTGTTGGACGAGGGCTTGTGCACCGCGAACAGCAGATGGCTGCCGAGCGCCGGGTTGAGGTTGTGATAGATCCTGACCTTGGCGTTGTCGGGCTCGATCGCCTCGCCGATGTCCATCTGGCCGAGCAAGTCGTTGGCCGCCTGCACGAAGTTGCCGAGCAGCTTCATGCCGAGTGCCTTGTCGCGCAGGCCGCGGTCCTCGCTGATCGGCGCGCCGTAGTCGTAGCTGCTGAACACCACGGGGGCCGGCTGCCAGCCCCAGCTGGTCCCTCCGAAGCCCATATAGACCGAGTGGACGACGATGCGGTTGATCAGGTTCGTGCCGTAGAACAGCTTCTGGTAGCCGATGCCCTGACGCTGGGCGGTGCACGCGTAGGTGCCGTTGCTGCCCCAGTAGTCGAACCAGCCGGCGCCGATCTCGGCCCCGAATCCGGGCGTGTGCGGTGAGGCCAGCGAGCCGACCTTGGGGAGGTTCTTGCCGTAGATGCCCCAGTCGGGCGCGACCGAGGGCGTGCCTGCTTGAGCGAACACATCGCAGACGCCGCCCGGGTAGCCGTCGAAGGCGTAGAGGTCGGTCGGCCCGGGGTTGGCGAACGGCGCGCTGCTGTTCTTCGGCGTCCAGTCCGGCAGGCGCGAGGCGGCGTTGTGGAACAGCGGCACGGTGATGCCGTCGGCCCTGGCCTGGTCGGCGAGGAACTGCATGTGCCGCGCGTTCTTCGGCTGCACCGAGAACAACTCGTTCTCCAACTGGTAGGCGATCACCGTGCCGCCGCCGGTTGTGAGCTGGTAGCGGGCGATGATGGCGTTGACCTGGGTCAGCCATTCGGCGGCGGCGGCCTGGTACTCGGCGGCGTCGGTGCGCGCCTCGGCGCGCTGGCGCGCCAGCCAGCCGGGGAATCCGCCCATGCTCAGCTCGGCGTTCACGTAGGGGCCGGGCCGCACGATCACGTAGAGGCCCTCGTCGCTGGCCATCTGCAGCAGGCGCTCGAGGTTGCGTACACCCGTGAAGTCGTAGTGCCCGGGCTGCGCCGAGTGGTAGCCCCAGGCGAAATAGAGCGACACCGCGTTCAGGCCCATGGCCTTGTACTTCTGCAGCAGGTCGCGCCACAGCGAGGGCGAGGGCAGGCGGAAGGGTTGGAACTCGGCGGCCCAGATGAGCTGGCGCTGGCCGTCGATCTTCAAGGAGTATTTGTCCCAGCTGATCTTCCTGGGCGTGCCGGTCGGCGCGGTGGCCTTGGCAAGCTGCCGCTCGTCCTCGGCGATGACCGTGAAATGCCGCACCGCGCCGGACACCCCGATCAGCTCCTTGCGCGCGGTCCAGGTGTTCAGGCCGTCAAAGCTGTCGCTGAAGTAATAGCGCTTGTGGATGTAGTCGTCGAAATGGATGCGCCAGCCAGGCCTTCCGTCCGCATCCTGGATGCGCACCAGG
The DNA here is from genome assembly GCA_041919875.1 of Arenimonas sp. Taxonomy (GTDB): domain Bacteria; phylum Pseudomonadota; class Gammaproteobacteria; order Xanthomonadales; family Xanthomonadaceae; genus Arenimonas. The sequence goes on along the minus strand of JAYRTA010000006.1, from coordinate 3,951 downwards.
GACTGGCCCTCGACCGGCCCGCCCCAGCCGGCCCAGTCGTCCAGGCGGTCATAGGTCCAGGGTCCCTCCAGCGCGTTGGCCCAGGCGCGTTCGATGCGTTTGCTCGTCTCCTGCTTGGCGAAGGCGATGTAGCGTCCGCCCTCGCGCACGATGAAGGTGTCGATCGGGTTGCGGTCCAGGCCTTGCAGCAGCCTGGGCGCGGAGAAGGCGCTGAAGTCGCTCTTCGTCGGCTGCAGGCGGTAGGCGCGGAACGGGCCCCGGATTTGTCCGTCGGCATCCTTGCCACCGGTGGAGAGCGAGACGATCACCGAGACCGTGCCGTCGGCGTCGCGAAACCACTCGGGCGCCCAGACGCTGCTCAAGCCGGGCAAATCGATCTGGATGTCGGCCACATGGCTCCAGGTGCGCAGATCGCAGGAGCGGGCGACGCCGAAGCTCTGGCCTTCCCAGCCGGTCGTGTAGACGATGGCCCAGCAGCCGTCTGCCGTTTTCAGGATCGAAGGATCGCGCAGCAATCCCTTCGCCGGCTGCCAGGTCTCCGAGGCCAGCGAGGTGTAGCTCAGGCCGTCCTTGGAACTGAACAGGCTGAGCTGGTTTTGCGAGGTGGCGGGGAAGGCCGACATCAGGAAGCGCTGGCCGGGGGCCGGGCCGGCTTCGCGTGGCGCTGCCTGTGCGGCGGTCCCGGCGGTCGGCTGCACGACCTGGCCCGGCAGGTCCTGGGCATGAGCGCTGCTGGCGATGAGGAGCAAAGAGGCGGCGAGACGTCGCATCAGGGCGGGGGTCCGATGGGGAAGGAAGGATGTGGCGGCTGGTTGTAGCCGGCGTTCTGACCGGCCACCTGCGCGCGGTACTGGCGGTCCTGCATCAGCGTGATGAAGCGATGCGGGCTGGTGTGCGGCGAGCTGGCGATCAAGAGTTCGCGGTTGTCCGCGGAGCGCCAGACCACCTCCTCGCGCCAGTCGCCCAGGATGTCGGCGCTGAACACCGGCGTGGCCTTGGTGCCGTTGTTGGACGCGGCGCCGAGCGGACCGGCTTCGAGCAGCGGCTCCAGCCTGCCGGCGGCCGGGTTCCATTTGGCGATGGTCGTGCGGTCGAGCGACTCGCGCAGCAGATCGCCGTCCCACCAGACGGCGAAATTCACGGCGCGGGGTTTGCTTTCCGAGAGGATTTCGCCGCGCGCATTGAACAGCGGCCCCACCGAGGCCCAGCATTCCGCTCCGGGATGCGCGGGGTCGATGTCCATGCAGACGCCGCGGCCGATGTCCTTGCGGTCGCCCGGGTGGCTCCAGAGGATCTTGCCGGTGGCGGCCTCGTGCATCTCGATGCCGTGCTCGCCATAGCGCTTCGGGCTCTCGTGGACCATGAAGACCTGCAGGCCTTCGCGCGTGGGGTCGAGCTTGCCGACGTGCAGCGCGTCGCCATGACCGAGGCCGGTGCTGTAGAGCAGCTTGCCGCTGCTGGCGATGGTGGCGGCGCCGTACACGATGTCCTGCTTCCCGTCGCCGTCGACATCGGCGACCGAGAACCAGTGCGCGCCCTGGCCGAAGGCCGGCTCGCTGCCGGGTTCCGTGCTGTCGAACACCCAGCGCTGGCTGAGCTTGCCGCCGCGCCAGTCCCAGGCGGCGATCACCGCCCGCGTGTAATAGCCGCGCGAGAACACGCCGCTGGGCAGCTGACCGTCGGCGGTGCCGCCCAACCAGGCGGCGCCGGCCAGGAAGCGGTCGACGCGGTTGCCGTAGCCGTCGCCCCAGGCCTCGCCCTGGCCGCCGCGCTCGGGCACATAGGGCTGGCTGGCCAGCAACGCGCCCGTGCGGCCGTCGAAGACCGCGATGAACTCCGGACCGGCGAGCACATGGCCGCGCTCGTTGCGGTGCTTGGCCACCGCGTCGCCGAGCACCCGGCCGCGACCGTCCACCGTGCCGTCGGCCGTGCGGACCATCAACTCGGCGCGGCCATCGCCGTCGAAGTCTTCCGCCACGAAGGGCGTGTAGTGCGCGCCCGAGCGGATGTTGGGCCCCAGGTCGATGCGCCAGAGCTGGCTGCCGTCGAGCCGGTAGGCGTCGATCAAGGTCGGCGCGGTGACACCGGCCTGCGAGTTGTCCTTGGCATTCGTCGGCTGCCACTTGAGCACGATCTCGAACGCGCCGTCGCCGTCGAGGTCGGCCGGCGCGCCGTCGTTGGCCTCGTAGGTCACGCGGCTGCCGTCGGCGGCGATCCAGTCGGCGGGCTGTTGCAGCGCGATGCGCAGCAGGCCGTCAGGGCCGAAGCGCCGCGCCGCAGCCGGTGCTGCGCCGACCGGGATGACCCGGTAGCTGCCGGCGGCGGCGTCACGGTCCAGCCACTGGGTGGCGGCCACCGGCTGCTCGCTCAGACGCTGGCCGTCCCGCTCGACATGAAAGCGCAGCCCGGCGGCGTCGCCGGCCAGCTGTCGCCAGCCGACGAGCGTGCCGCCGCCGGCAGCCGGCACGGCGACCGCGCCACGATCCAGCGCCGTGGCGCTGGTCGACAGAACAGCGAGCAGCAAGCCCGCGGTCGCCTCCCGGCAGCCGCGGGTCCCCCGCCGCCGTGATGACGCACGGCGCTGCATGGCTCAGAGCTTGTAGGAGAAGCTCGCGTAGTAGCGGCGTCCCGACCAGGCCAGCTCGTTGGGCCGGCTCAGGTCGCCCGAGTAGGTGTACTCGGCCTGATCGGTCAGGTTCTTGCCTTCCAGCGACACGGTGAAGTGCTTGTTGATGCGGAACTGGATCTTGGCGTCCAGGTAGGCCGTCTCGTCGCGGAAGTTGGGGTTGCCCGACACATCGTTGCCGCCGGTGTAGTAGCGGTCGCGCCAGTGGTAGGCGATGCGCGCGTTGATCAGGCCCTGGTCGTACCAGAGGCCGACGTTGTAGGCGTTCTTCGACAGGCCCGGGTAGGGCAGCACGGAGTCGTCGAGCGGGTTGATCAGCTCGTTGCCGGGCGCATAGCTGAAGTTCATGCGCGTCCAGTTGACGTCGGCACCGAAACCCCCCAGCCAGCCGGGCAGGAAGGTGAAGGCGGTGCGCGCCGCCAGCTCCAGGCCTTCGGTCTTCGCGCCCTGACCGTTGATGGGCTGCGTGACGTCGAACAGCCGGCCGTCACCGAAGAAGTCGACGCCGGGGATGCGGATGCTCGGCCGCACATAGGTGTCGATGTTGGTGCGGAACAGCGCCAGGCTGACCTGGGTGTCGCGGCTCGGGTAGTACTCGAGGCTGAAGTCCTGCTTGGTGGCGCGGTAGGGCTTGAGATCGGGGTTGCCGCCGGTGCAGTCGTCGGTGCCGTCGCCGCCGAACTGCGTGTTGCCGCTGTTCTCGGTGCAGGTGACGTTGGGCGCCAGCAGGTTGAGCGCCGGACGCGCCATCACCTTGGCCCAGCCGACGCGGGCCAGCAGCCGACCCTGCAGCGCCGCATAGGTGGCGTTGAAGCTCGGCAGGGTGTCGGCGTAGCTGTTGTCGACCGCCACCACGGCGTTGTTGCGCACGCGGTCGGTGAAGGTCGTGCTGCCCGGTGAGTTCTCGACGCGCAGGCGGTCGCTGAACAGGCCGGCCGACTGCACCTGGGTGCGCGTGTAACGCACGCCGATGTTGCCGTAGAGCGGCAGGCCGAGTTCCTCGGCGTCCCAGTCCAGGCGCGCATAGCCGGCCTGGACCTTCTCCTGGATGTCGAAGGCCGGAATCTGCGGGTAGACCTTGCCGTCGCTGCCCAGCGCCTCGTAGACGTTGTCGTAGTTGAAGTGACTGGTGTCGAACTGCGGCGCGGCGGCCGCGAAGCTCGGCGCCATCCAGTTGCCCGGCACGCCGCTGACACCGCCATAGCCGCCGAAGAAGGTGCCCGGCGAGCGCGTGCGCACGGAGGCGATCAGCTGCTGCATCTGCGCCGAGTTGAGGTAGCGCGTCGAGTGGTTGCTGTTGATGAAGCTCTGCGTGTCGTTGGGGC
>JAYRTA010000005.1:0-14939 GCA_041919875.1 Arenimonas sp. | reverse complement strand
ACCACGGCCGCCGTGCAGGGCGACTACCTGGTCGTCGGCGACGTCGAGGGCTGGCTGCATTGGGTGCGCGCGTCCGACGGCGCCGTGGTCGGCCGCTACCGCCACGAGAAGGATCCCGTCCGCGGCACGCCGCAGGTGTCGGCCTCGGGCCTGCTGTACGTGGTCGGCAGCGAGGGCCGCCTGTCGGCCTACCGCCTGCCCTGAGTTTTCGCGCCGGGCCGCGTGCCCGGCGCCTTCGACGGAGAGATCCACGTGTTGCCATTGGTCGCTCTCGTCGGAAGGCCGAACGTCGGCAAGTCGACCCTGTTCAACGCGCTCACGCGCACGCGTGACGCGCTGGTGCACGACGAACCCGGCGTCACCCGCGACCGCCACTACGGCATCTGCCGCCTCGACGAGGCGCGCCCGTTCGCCCTGTGCGACACCGGCGGCCTGTCCGGCCAGGACGAAGGCCTGGCGGGCGCGACCGAGCGGCAGTCCCTGGCCGCCATCGAAGAAGCCGACCTGGTGCTGTTCGTCGTGGACGGCCGCGAAGGCCCGTCCACGCTCGACCAGGACATCCTGGCGATGCTGCGCAAGAGCGGCCGCCGCTTCTTCCTGGTGGTGAACAAGACCGACGGCCTGGACGTGCAGGCCGCGCTGGCCGAATTCGCCCGCTTCGGCGTCGAGCGGATGATCCCGGTCGCGGCTGCGCACCAGCGCGGCGTGCCCGAACTGCTGGCCCAGGTCCTGCCCGAGCTGCCCGAGGACGGCGACGCCGCCGTGCTGGCCGAGGACCCGGGCCGCGTGCGCATCGCCTTCATCGGGCGGCCGAACGTCGGCAAGTCCACGCTGGTCAACCGGCTGCTGGGCGAGGAGCGCATGATCGCCTCCGACGTGCCGGGCACCACCCGCGATTCGATCGCGGTGGACCTCGAGCGCGACGGCCGCGACTACCGCCTGATCGATACCGCCGGCCTGCGTCGCCGCTCCAAGGTCGAAGAGGCGGTGGAGAAGTTCAGCGCCTTCAAGACCCTGCAGGCCATCGAGCACTGCCAGGTGGCCGTCGTGATGCTCGACGCCACCGAGGGCGTGACCGAGCAGGACGCCACGGTGCTGGGCCACGTGCTCGAGGCCGGCCGCGCCCTGGTGCTGGCGGTGAACAAATGGGATGGCCAGAGCACCTACCAGCGCGAGCAGGTGCAGGCGATGCTCGAGCGCAAGCTCTCCTTCTGCGCCTGGGCCGAGCGCATCACCATTTCCGCCAAGCACGGCACCGGCATGCGCGAACTGTTCCGCGCCGTGCACCGCGCCCACGCCTCGGCCACGCGCGAATTCGGCACCGCCGAGGTCACGCGCGCGCTCGAGATCGCCTACCAGGCGTATCCGCCGCCGGTGGTGCGCGGGCACGTGGCCAAGATGAAGTTCGCCCACCCGGGCGGCAGCAACCCGCCGACCTTCGTGGTGCACGGCTCGCGCCTGCGCACGCTGCCCGACAGCTACCACCGCTACCTCGAGAACTTCTTCCGCAAGCGCTTCAAGCTGGTGGGCACGCCGGTGCGCTTCGTGTTCAAGGAAGGCACCAACCCCTACGAGGGCAAGAAAAACGTGCTGACCGAGCGCCAGGTGGCCAAGAAACGGCGCCTGATCCGGCACGTCAAGCGCGGCAAGTGATCCCGGTGCAGGCCGTGTCGCTGGGCCTGCTGGCCGGCGGCGAAGGCCGGCGGATCGGCGGGCGCGACAAGGCCTGGTCGCTGCGCGGCGGCGTACCACTGGTGCAGGGCCTGCTGGCCGCGATCGGCGAACCGGACGTCGCGGCGCGGCTGGCCAGCGTGCGCGCGACCGATGCCCGCTGGGCCGGGCTGGGATTCGAAACGGTGCGCGATGCGCGCGCCGGCTTCGCCGGTCCCCTGGCCGGCCTCGAGGCCCTGGCGCACGCCTGCCGCAGCGACTGGCTGTACGTGCTGCCCGTGGACGTGCTCGACCCGCCCGGGGACCTGCTCGACCAGCTTCGCCGCCGGGCGGGGCAGGGCGGTGCCTGGGTGCGTGATGCCGAGGGCCTGCAGCCCTTGCTGGGCCTGTGGCCGGTCAAAGACCTGGCGCGGGTTGCCACCGCCGCCCTGGACGCCGGCGAGCCGGCCGTGCACCGCGCGCTCGCCGCGCTCGGGCCGGCCGTCGTGGATCTGTCGCCCCGCGTCCTGGGCAATGCCAACTCCCTCCACCAATTCGATCCGATGCCATGAGCACGTTCCCGACGATGCTGTCCTTCGACGAGGCGCGGTCGCGCCTGCAGCGCCACGCCGCCGCCCGTCCGCTGCCCACCGAAACCGTGCCGCTGCAGCGGGCACTCGGGCGCGTGCTGGCCGAGGACGTGGTGGCGACCCAGCCGCTGCCCGGTTTCGACAACGCGGCGATGGATGGTTACGCACTGCGTGGCCTGGAGGGGGCCGAGGCGGGCTGGCGGCTGGTGGGTGAACAGTTCGCCGGTGCCGACCAGGGCCGGGCGCTCGCGCCGGGCGAGGCTTGCCGGATCACCACGGGTGCGCCACTGCCCGCGGGCACCGACACCGTGTTGATCAAGGAAAACGCGGAGCTGCGCGAGGGCCGCGTATTCGCAAGCGCCGCGCCGCGCCCCGGGGAGCATCTGCGTCGCGCCGGCGAGGACGTGCGTGCGGGCGACCGCGTGCTGCAGCGGGGCGAGGTGCTCACGCCCGCGCGCATCGCGCTCGCGGCGGCGCTGGGCCATCCGGGGCTGCCGGTGGCGCGGCGCCCGACCGTCGCCGTGTTCACCACCGGTGACGAACTGCGCCCGCCGGGCCAGGCCCTGGCCCCGGGCGAAATCCACGACAGCAACCGCGCCCTGCTGCAGACCCTGCTGGTGGCCGAAGGCCTGGAACCGGTGGCCTGGCCCATCCTGCCCGACGACCCGGCCACGCTCGCGGCGGCCCTGGCCGATGCGGCCTTTTCGTTCGACCTGGTGCTGACCTGCGGCGGCGTGTCCGCGGGCGAGAAGGACCATTTGCCGCCGCTGCTGGCCGACCGCGGCGAGGTGCTGTTCTGGAAGGTGCGGATGAAGCCCGGCATGCCCGTGCTCGCCGGCCGCCTCGGCGAGGCGACGCTGCTGGGCCTGCCGGGCAATCCCGTCTCGGTGCTGGCGACCTTCGTCACCCTGGTGCGCCCCTTGCTGGATGCGTGGGCAGGCCGCACCGAGGCGCGACCGGGCTGGCGCGCGCGCCTCGCCACGCCGGTCGCCAAACGGCATGCGCGCCGTGAGTTCCTGCGCGGGCGCCTGGAGGTCGATGCCGGCGGGCAACTGCTGGTGTGGCCGGACGCCGTCACCGGCTCGAACCGTCTCGCCGCCGCGGCCGGCAACGACGTCCTGCTGGACCTGGCCGACGGGGCAGGGGAGTTCCCCGCCGGCACGGTGGTGACGTGCATCCCCTGCGCGCCGCGTCGCGGCTAGACTCACGCCATGGCCGATATCGAAGAGATCACGCCAGCGCAGGCGCGCGAACGCATGGCGCGGGGCACCCGCCTGGTCGACGTGCGCGAACCCGGCGAACACGCGCTGGGCCTGCCCGAAGGCGCGATCCCGGTGCCGCGCGCGGCGCTGGAGTCGGACCCGGCCGCGATCGCGCCCCGCGGCGACGAAGAACTGCTGCTGATCTGCGCCGGCGGACGGCGTTCCCTGCTGGCGGCCCAGGCACTGCGGCAGCAGGGCTATGCCCGCGTGGCGTCGGTGGCCGGCGGCTTCGATGCCTGGCAGCGCGACGGCCTGCCCGTCGTGCCCGGCGCCAGCGAGGACGAGGATTTCCTGGAGCGCTACTCGCGGCACCTGCGCCTGCCCCAGGTGGGCCTGGACGGCCAGCGCCGGCTCGCGCGCTCGCGCGTGCTGCTGGTGGGGGCAGGGGGCCTGGGTTCGCCGGCGGCTTACTACCTGGCCGCGGCCGGCGTCGGCCACCTGCTGATCGCCGACGACGACGTGGTGGACCGCAGCAACCTGCAGCGCCAGGTCCTGCATACCGAAGCCCGCATCGGCCAGCCCAAGGTGGCGTCCGCGGCCGCGGCCCTGGCGGCGCTCAATCCGCGCGTGCAGATCGAAACGCGGCGCGTGCGCGTGGCGGCCGACAACGTGGATGCGCTGGTGGCCGGCGTGGACGTGGTGGTGGATGGCGCCGACAACTTCCCTGCGCGCTACGTGCTCAACGATGCCTGCGTCCGCCTGGGCAAGCCGCTGGTCTACGGCGCCGTGCATCGCTTCGAAGGGCAGGTGAGCGTCTTCGACGCCGGCCGCCGCCCGGGCGCCTCGCCCTGCTACCGCTGCCTGTTCCCGGAGCCACCGGCGCCGGAGGACGCACCCAATTGCGCCGAGGCGGGCGTGCTGGGCGTGCTGCCGGGCGTGATCGGCCTGCTGCAGGCCACGGAAACGCTCAAGTTGCTGCTGGGCCTGGGCCAGTCGCTCGATGGCCGGCTGCTGCATTTCGATGCCCTGGCCCTGCGCTTTCGGGAAACCCGGCTGTCGGCGGACCCCGCCTGCCCGGGCTGCGGCCCGGGGCAGGGCGGCGCCCTGCCCGGCGCGCCCGCCTGCGCCGCCGGGCCCGGGGGCTAGGTCCGGCCGCCCGAAAATCGCCACAATCGCGCCCCGTGGCCGCCCGCCTGCGGCGGCAGGCTGCAGGCCTCAACAGAGTGAGGAGGTGCCGATGGACAGGAATGCCGGAATGGAGGCTTCGCGCCGCGGCCTGCGCACCTGGCAGCCCTGGATGTGGCTGGGGGCGGCGGCCTTGCTGTGCGTGCCCGCGCTGGCGATGCGCCTGGGCGACGAAGTGAAGTGGACCGCGCTGGATTTCGTCGTCATGGGCGGCCTGCTGGCCTTGCTGTGTGGATGCATCCACCTGGGCTCCAGGCTGTCGCGCCACTGGGCCTACCGGGCCGGCACGGCGGTGGCGGCCGGAGCGGGCTTCCTGCAGACGTGGGCCAACCTGGCCGTCGGCATCGTCGGCGACGGCTCGCACCCGGTGAACCTGGCCTTCTTCGGCGTCATCGCTCTGGCGGGCTTCGGCGCCGTGCTGGCCCTGTTCAAGCCGCGCGGCATGGCCGCGGCGATGCTGGCCGCGGCGATCGCCCAGACCGCCGTGCTGGCGTACGCGGTGGTGTCCGGCCTCGATCCGGCCGTGTGGCTGACCGGCGTGTTCGTGCTGATGTGGCTGGTGGCTTGGCGCTTGTTCCTTAGGTCGGCGGGGGACGCGGTGGGCGAGCCGGGCTGAGGGCCGGGACGGCTGTTCCAGCCTCCGAGGCGAATCCAGAAGTGCGCATAATGTATATTATGTGCTCGCTGAGCATGGCCCCCGACCAAGGCCCGTTGTTACACTGCGCCCCGTGATGCGCGCCCTCCTTCTCCGTGGACTGCTGGCCCTGGCTCTGGTGCTCCAGGGCGTGCCCGTGGATGTCCAGGGGGCGACGCCGCTGGAGAAGTCCGCGGCGGCGGCCGAGGCCGTGATGCCGGACTGCCACGGGGCCTCCGATGCGCCCGATCCGGATCCGGCGCAGTCACCGTCGCCGGTCGCCCCGGATTGCTGCGATGCCCAGGGCGCGCCCTGTGGCTGCGATTGCCTGCATGCCGGCAGCCTCGCGCTGGCTGCGCCCGCCGAGCCCTTGGCCGGACCGCCGGGCACTGGTCCCGCAGGCCTGGCCGCAGTGGGCAGGCCGGCCGGTCGCCAATCTCCCTCTCTGCGACCTCCGATCGCCTGAGACCCAGGGCCCCAGGCCCCTGCGGCACCGGCCTGCCTGGCCGGCCTCCGGCCCGTGGCCGGACCTCACGCACTCACGGAGTTGGCTCCCATGGATCGTTTCCCTGGCCGCGCGCTGCTGGCGCTGGCCTTCACGGCTGCCCTTGGCGGCTGCAGCACGCTCGCGCCCCAGCCGCGCGACGCCCAGATCACCCAACTGCTGGCCGAACACGGCGGGCCAGCCGTCGACTGGTCCGCGGTCGGTGCGCCGGCCTCCGACGTCGCCGCGATGCATCGCTGGCGTTCCGAGCCGATGACGCTCGAGGCGGCGGTGCGCGTGGCCATGCTGCGCAGCCCGCGCCTGCAGCAGGAATATGCGCGGATCGGCCTGGCCCGCGCCGATGTGCTCGAGGCGGTCGAGATCGGGAACCCGCGACTGTCGTTCCAGCGCCTGTCCATCGACGGCGGCGGGCACAAGCGCACGACCGGCCTGTCGCTGCCCCTGCTCGACCTGCTGGTGCTGCCGGCAAAGGCACGCCTGGCAGGCAAGGACTACGAGCGCGCGCGCTTCGAGGCCGCCGACGCCGTGCTGGCCGTCGTGGCCGAGGTCGAGGCGGCCTGGTACCGCTACGTCACCGCGCGCCAGGTGGCCGGCATGCGCGAAGCAGTGGCCGATGGCCTGGACGCCAGCGCCGAGCTGGCCGGGCGCTTCCACGCCGCCGGCAACATCAGCGCACTGCAGTTGGCGCAGGAACAGGCCGCGGCCAGCCAGGCGCGCATCGCTGCGCTGCACGCACGCGCGGACGCCACCCGCCATCGTCTTGAGCTCACCACCCTGCTGGGCCTGCACGGCGACGAGGCCGACTGGGAAGCCAGCGACACGCTGCCGCTGCCGGTGCCCGAAGAAGACGATGCCGAGGCGCTGGTGGCGATGGCGGGCGAAGGCAACCTCGGACTCCAGGCGGCGCGCACGCAGGCAGAGGTGCTGGCCGACGCCTTGGGGATGACCCGACGCCTGCGCTGGCTCGGCGGCAGCGAGATCGGTTACGAGCGCGAAACCGAGGCCTCCGGCGAACGCCTGCGAGGCCCGGAGATCTCGCTGGAGCTGCCGGTGTTCAACCAGGGCCAGGCGCGCATCGCGCGGGCCGAGGCGCAGCTGGCCGAGGCCCTGGCGCGCGTGCAGGTGGCCGAGATCGGCGCGGTCAACGGGGTGCGCAGCGGCGTGCAGGCGGTGGCGGCCATGCGCGAGGTGGTCCGCCTGCACCGCGAGGCGCTGGTGCCGCAGCGCGAGGCGATCGTGGCGCGCCAGCAGGAGCGCCAGAACTTCATGCTGATCGGCGTGTTCGAGTTGATCCAGGCCAAGGTGGCCGAATACGACGCCTACCAGGCCTACCTCGAGGCGGTGCGGGATTACTGGCTGGCGCGCGTCGAACTGGCGCGCGTGGTGGGCCGCCGCCTGCCGAGCGACGCCGGCATCGGTGCGCGCACGCCCTCGCTCGGAGACATCCTCGGCCCGGCGGACGCGCCGGCGATGGACCATTCCCGGCATGGCGGCATGGACCATTCGAAACACGGTGGCATGGATCATTCGCGGCACCAGGGCATGGATCACGCCGGTCACGAGGGCCAGGCCAAACCCGCGTCTGCCGCGGCGGGCGAAGGGGGGCACGAAGGGCACGACACGCACGAAGGGCACGACAAGCACCAGGGCGATCCCCCGCCCGCCCGGGGCGACGACGCCGGCGACGACACCCGCCCGGAAGACGAACACCACCACGACCACCACGGAGCCACGCCATGAGCCTTTCCCGACGCAATCTCCTGCTCGGGGCCAGCGCCGGCCTCGCGGGCGCCACCGCCCTGCCCGCCCTCGCCCAGACCGCGCCGGCGGCGCCGGTCGCCACCGATGCCGCGCCGCCGGCGCGACGCGCGCAGGGCCGGGTGCGCACGCTCAACGGCTGGTCCCTGCCCCACCGCATGAACAAGGGCGTCAAGGAATTCCACCTGGTCGCCGAGGAGTTCGAGCACGAGTTCGCACCGGGCTCGAAGGCGACCTGCTGGGGCTACAACGGCAGCACCCCCGGCCCGACCATCGAGGCGGTCGAAGGCGACCGCGTGCGCATCTACGTCACCAACCGGCTCAAGGAGGCCACCACCATCCACTGGCACGGCCTGATCCTGCCCAGCGGCATGGACGGCGTGGGCGGCCTGTCGCAGCCGCAGATCCAGCCGGGCGAGACCTTCGCCTACGAGTTCGACCTGGTCCAGCACGGCACCCACATGTACCACCCGCACGCCGACGAGATGGTGCAGCTGGCCATGGGCATGATGGGCCTGCTGATCATCCACCCGAAGGCCGGCGACCACGTGGACCGCGACTTCGCCCTGCTGCTGCACAACTTCGCCCTGCACCCGGGCACCTATCGCCCGGACCCGTCGGTGATGCAGGACTTCGACCTGTGGACCTTCAACTCCAAGGTGTTCCCGGCGATCGAGCCGATGGTGGCGCGCACCGGCGAACGCGTGCGCATCCGCGTGGGCAACCTGAGCATGTGGAACCACCCGATCCACCTGCACGGCGTGCAGTTCGAGGTGACCGGCAGCGATGGCGGCCGCTGGCCGAAAGCGCAGTGGCGGCGCGAGGTCACCGAGATCGTCGGCGTCGGCCAGATGCGCGACATCGAGTTCACCGCCGTGCCCGGCGACTGGGCCTTCCACTGCCACATGTCGCACCACACGATGGGCCCGATGGGCCACGAAATCCCCAACACCCTGGGCGTGGACCAGGCCGGCGTCGAGGGCAGGATCCGGCGCATGCTGCCCGGCTATATGCCGATGGGCCAGCACGGCATGTCCGAACACCAGGAGCACACCGACAGCGGGCACATGAAGGGCCCCGAGAACACCCTGGCGATGATGGCCGGCAAGGGCCCGTTCGGGAACATCGAGATGGGCGGAATGTTCACCGTGCTCAAGGTGCGCGACGATGTGCGTCCCGGCGATTACAGTGACCCGGGCTGGTACCGAAACCCGCCGGGCACGGTGGCCCGGCGCGTGAGTTCCGATCCCGATTTCGGCGCGCCCGTGCGCCGCGGTTCCTGAGGAGGCCAGGATGAAGATGATGCTGCTCAAGATGCTGGCCGCGCTCGCGCTGGCCGTCCCGCTGCTGGCCGGCGCCGCCGACCGCAGCCCGGTCGAGCCCGCGGCCAGGCCCCTGCTCACCGTGCACAAGAGCCCCTACTGCGGCTGCTGCAAGCAGTGGATCGAGCACATGCGCGCGCACGGCTTCGAGGTCACGGTGGTGGAGACCGAGGACCTGGGCCCGGTCAAGGCCCGCGTCGGCGTGCCGCCGGGCAAGGGCTCCTGCCACACGGCCGAGGTCGAAGGCTATTTCGTCGAAGGGCACGTGCCGGCCGAGGACGTGAAGCGGCTGCTGGCCGAGCGGCCCGACGCGCGCGGCATCGCCCTGCCCGGCATGCCCATCGGCTCGCCCGGCATGGAGATCGAAGGCGTGCCGCCGCAGGCTTACACCGTGGAGCTGGTGGACAAGGACGGCGTCTCGACGCCCTACGCACGCCACGGCGACTGAGCGCGCGGTTCAGGCACCGGCATCGGCGGCCAGGTGCGGCATGCGGCGGTCGCCGTAGCTGCGCACCACCTCGGAGACGAGGATGTGGTAGCCGTCGTACCGGCGGGCGTACTCCCGCTTGGCGTCCTGGTGCGCGGGGTCGAGCGCGAAGGATTGCAGCGATTCCAGGTCGCGCCAGTAGTAGCTGGCGCAGCGGCGCGTGCCATCCGCGCTCTGCCATGATTCGACGCCGATGAAGCCCGGGTTGGCGCGCGCGACGGCGTCGATCCGGGCGTTGAGGCGGTGGAACTCCTCGTCGTACTGGCCCGGGAGCCAGTGGAAGGCAGCGATGTACATCGGGACCTCGGGACGTGGGCGGGTGCGTGCCGGGAGGCCAGCGTACCGCGCGGCGGCGGCAAGCCTGGGGCCCTGCCACGGGGCGGGCTCAAGCAGTGGACAGCGGCCTTGACCTTGCCATGATGGGAAGGGCCAGCCTGCAGCTACCCCCTCGCATGAGACCCGCATGAGCACCCCGCCGTCCGTTCCTCCCATCGACCCCGTCGCCCGCCTCCATTTCGGCATCACCGGCATGACCTGCGCGTCCTGCGCGGGCCGCGTCGAAAGGGCCCTGGCCGCGGTGCCTGGGGTGCTGTCGGCCAGCGTCAATCTGGCTACCGAGACCGCCGCCGTTGCCACCGACGGTCGCCCCTCGGCCGCCGCGCTCGCGGCTGCGGTCGAACAGGCCGGTTACGGGGTCGCCATCGAGGAGGTTTCGATGGCAATCCTGGGCATGACCTGCGCCTCCTGCGTCGGCCGCGTCGAAAAGGCATTGACGCAGGTGCCCGGCGTGCAGTCCGCGAGCGTGAACCTGGCCACCGAAACCGCGCGGATACAGGTGCTGGCCGGCACCTCGCACGAGGCCTTGGCCGCGGCGGTCGCGAGCGCGGGCTACGAAGTCGCGCCGGGGGCCTCCGATGAACCGGCCGATGACGCGGCTGATCCGGGCCACGGCCATGAGTCCCTCGCCACCGCCACCGGCCCCGCCCCTGCGGCGTCGCCGCAGGCGATCGCCGCGGAGCGCGAGCGCCGCCACCTCGTCTACGCCGCCCTGCTCTCGCTGCCGCTGGCCGTGCCGATGCTCGGCATGCTGTTTGACGAACACTGGGCGCTGCCGGGCTGGTGGCAGTTCGCGCTGGCGACGCCGGTGCAGTTCTGGCTGGGCTGGCGCTTCTACAAGGCCGCGTGGAAGGCGGTGCGCGCCGGCGCGGGCAACATGGACCTGCTGGTCGCGCTCGGCACCACGGCCGGCTACGGCCTGAGCGTCTGGCACCTTCTGTTCACCAAGCCCCACCACGGCGAGCCGCCGCTGTACTTCGAAGCCTCGGCGGTGATCATCACTCTGATCCTGATGGGCAAGTGGCTCGAGGCGCGCGCCAAGCGCCAGACCACCGAGGCCATCCGCGCGCTCCAGGCGCTGCGCCCGGCCACGGCCCGCGTGCGCCACGGCAACGGCCACGAGGCCGAGGTGCCGGTGGCCAGCGTGCGCGTCGGCGACCACGTGGTGGTGCTGCCGGGCGAACGCTTCCCGGTGGACGGCGAGGTGCTCGAGGGCCGCAGCCACGCCGACGAATCCCTGGTCAGCGGCGAATCGCTGCCGGTCGCCAAGGACGTGGGCGACCGCGTCACCGGTGGCGCGGTGAACGCCGAAGGCCGCCTGGTGCTGCGCACCACCGCGGTCGGCGCCGAATCCGTGCTGGCGCGCATCATCCGCCTGGTCGAGGACGCCCAGGCCAAGAAGGCGCCGATCCAGCGCATCGTCGATCGCGTCAGCGCGGTGTTCGTCCCGGTGGTCATCGTGATCGCCCTTGCCACCCTGCTGGGCTGGGGGTTCGCCTCGGGCGACTGGACCCAGGCCACGCTCAACGCCGTCGCCGTGCTGGTGATCGCCTGCCCCTGCGCGCTGGGCCTGGCCACGCCGACGGCGATCATGGCGGGCACGGGCGTCGCCGCCCGCGCCGGCATCCTGATCAAGGACGCCGAGGCGCTGGAAACCACCCGTTCGCTGCGCACGGTGGCCTTCGACAAGACCGGCACGCTCACCGCCGGCCGCCCGGCCCTGGCCACGCTGCGCGCCACCCAGGGCGACGAGGCCGCCCTGCTGTCGCTGGCCGCCGCCCTGCAGCAGGGCAGCGAACATCCGCTGGCGCGGGCCGTGATCGCGGCGATGTCCGCGCGTGGCGACCTGCCGCCGGCGGCCGAGGGAATCACTGCCCTGCAGGGACGCGGCATCGAAGGCCGCGTGCGCGGCAAGCGCGTCCTGCTGGGCAGCGAGCGCCTGATGCGCGAGCTGCGCGTGGATATCGCGCCGCTCGTTGCCGAGAGCCAGGCCGAAGCGGCCGATGGCCGCTCGGTATCCTGGCTGGCCACCGAGGAGATCGACGGCCTGGTGCTCCGCGGCCTGCTGTCCTTCGGCGACCCGCCGCGGCCGGAAGCGGCCGAGACGATCCGCGCCCTGCAGTCGCAGGGCCTGCGGACCGTGATGGTCTCGGGCGACAACCGCGGCGCCGCGCAGGCGGTCGCGGCCGCGCTCGGCATCCCGCCCGCGGACGTGCGCGCCGAGGTGCTGCCGGGCGACAAGGCCGAGGTGGTCCGCGCGCTGGCCACCCACGGCCGCGTCGGCATGGTCGGCGACGGCATCAACGACGCGCCGGCGCTCGCCGCGGCCGATGTCGGTTTCGCGATGGGCGGCGGCACCGACGTCGCCATGCACGCGGCCGGCATCACCCTGATGCGCGGCGATCCGCGCCTGGTCGCCGACGCCATCGACATCTCCCGCCGCACCACGCGCAAGATCCACCAGAACCTGTTCTGGGCCTTCATCTACAACATCGTCGGCATCCCGCTGGCCGCCGCCGGCCTGCTCGATCCGGTGATCGCCGGCGCCGCGATGGCGCTGTCCAGCGTCAGCGTCGTGTCCAACACCCTTCTGCTGCGGCGCTGGTCGCCGCGGGCCCGCCACTGAGGAGCCGACCATGGCACGCCATCCGATCCGTCCCGAACTATCCGAGGCCAAGGGCCAGGGCTTCCACAACATCGGCGAGGCGTCCGGGCTCACCGGCGTCTCGGCCAAGATGATCCGCCACTACGAATCGATCGGACTGATCCCGCCCGCCAGCCGCACCTTCGCCAACTACCGGCTCTACAACGACGCCGACGTGCACCGGCTGCGCTTCATCAAGCGCGCGCGCAACCTCGGCTTCTCGATGAAGCAGATCGAGCAGCTGCTGGGCCTGTGGTCGGACCCGGCCCGCAGCAGCGCCGAGGTCAAGCGCCTGGCGCAGTCGCATGCCGACGAACTGGCCGGGCGCATCCGCGAAATGCAGGCGATGCAGCGCACGCTGCAGGACCTGGCGCGCCATTGCCACGGCGACCATCGTCCCGAGTGCCCGATCCTGGACGACCTGGCCGGCGTGCGCGCCGAGTGAGGCCCGGCACCCTCGCCCGGCGGCACGCCGGATAGAATCCCGGCTTTGATTCCCCGGGGAGGTCCGGCGTGCAGGATTCGTCGAAGGCGCCAGGCCCCCGACCGGGCGTGTGGCGGGTGCTGGCGTGGCTGGTGCTGCTGCCGGCCCTGCTCTGCATCCCGGTGCTGGCGCTGCTGCCCGAGGGGGCGGCGGCCACGGCGCTGCCGCCCGGTCCGTCCTGGTACCAGCAAGCCTTGCCGCGGTTCCTGCTGCAGCTGCTGGTGGTGCTGGGCGTTGCGCGCGTGGCCGGCGTGCTGGCGCGCCGCGTCGGCCAGCCGGCCGTGGTGGGCGAGATGCTGGCGGGCCTGGCCCTGGGACCCAGCCTGCTCGGCCTCGCCTGGCCCGACCTGCATGCCCTGGTGTTCCCGGCCGATGGCGTGCGCGGCCTGCAGCTGATCAGCCAGTTCGGCGTGCTGGTGTTCCTCTTCGCGGCGGGCGCCGAGTTCCCGCTGTCGCAGGCGCGGCGCGAGCGCGGGATCGCCGGCGGGGTGGCGCTGGCGGGCATCGCCCTGCCCTTCCTGCTCGGCGTGCTGCTGGCCTGGCCGCTGTCGGCGCGACATGCCCCCGAGGGCACGCCGGCCCTGGCTTTCGCGCTGTTCCTGGGCGTGGCCCTGAGCGTGACCGCGTTCCCGGTGCTGCTGCGCATCCTCGACGAACGCGGCTACCGGCAGACGCCCATCGGCCGGCTGGCCGTCGCCTGCGCCGCCATCAGCGATGCCTGCGCCTGGGCCCTGCTGGGGGCGATCGTGGCCTGGGTCCGCGGCGAGGGCCTGCTGGGCTGGGCGGCGGCGATGGCCACGGTGGGCGCGCTGGCGCTCCTGCTGCTGCGCGGCCTGCGGCCCTGGCTGGCGCGGCGGGAGGCGGCGTCGCCCGCGCGCAATCCCCTGATCGGCCTGGTCGCGCTGGCGCTGGCGGCGGCGCTGGTCACCGAGCTGGTCGGCCTGCACCTGCTGTTCGGGGCCTTCCTGGCGGGGCTCGCGGTCTCCGCGGCGCCGACCTTGCGCACCGTCGTGGCCCACCAGATCGAACCCTTCGCGGCGGCCCTGCTGGTGCCGCTGTTCTTCGCCAGCACCGGGCTGACCGTGCGCGTCGACCTGCTCGGCGGCGGCGAATGGGCGTGGTTCGGCCTGCTCGTGGTCGTGGCGACCCTCGGGAAGCTGGGCGGCACGGTGCTCGCCGCGCGTGCCTGCGGTGTCGACCGTCGCGATGCGCTGCGCCTGGGCGCGATGATGAACACGCGCGGGCTGATGGAGCTGATCGTGCTGGCGCTGGGCTACGAGCTCGGGCTGATCGATGCGCGCCTGTACGCGATGCTGGTGCTGGTGGCGATCGCCACCACGCTGATGACCGGCCCGCTGCTGGCCTGGATCGACCGGCGCGACGCGCGCGCTCAGTCCGCCATCGGCCGATAGCGCCAACCTTCCACCGCCGTGCCGGGCGCGAGGCCGTCCACCGGCGGTGCCTGGCCCGACTGTCCGGCGAGGGCGAGGTAGGCGCCGCCCGCGAGCCGCCACTGCCAGGCCTCGGCCTCGCCCTGCCCGCTGGGCAGCGCCAGCAGGCGTCGCGAACGTGCCGGCAGCAGGCCGATCCCGGCGCGTTTGCCTTCGGCTTCCTTCAGCGTCCAATAGCGATGGAAGACATCGGCGGCATCCTCGGCCGCGGCCACGGCGCGCGCTTCCTCCGGCGCCAGGGCGAAACCGGCGATGGCGACCCAGTCGCGTGGCCGGCGCGGCAGTTCCAGGTCCACGCCGATCGCATGGGCGGCGACCGCGATCGCCAGCCGGTCGCCGCTGTGGGAAATCGACACCTGCAGGCGCTGGCCATCGCGGCCTTGCAGGTGCGGCGCGCCGCCTTCCTGCCGCCAGCGCCAGTCCCGGGGCGCATCGCCCGCCAGCTCGGCGGCCAGCAGGCGCGCCTGCCAGTGGCCGGCCAGGTACTGCTGGCGCCGCGCCGGGGAGCGCATGGCCTGCGCGCGCGCGGATTCCTCCGGCGTCAGCCAGCGGGCGTCCGCCGGGCCGCCGGCCTGGGCGAGCGCGAGCAGGCGGACGCGCACGGCCTCAGGGCGCCTGCAGGCGCGCGCCGAGGTCCTGCGCCAGCAGACCGGTCCACTGCATGTACTTGGGGTGGATGTAGCGGCGGCCG
>JAYRTA010000004.1:0-17986 GCA_041919875.1 Arenimonas sp. | reverse complement strand
GTGGGCAACCTGCACCCGGTGTCGCGCACGCTCGAGCGCATCACCGACATCTTCGCGCGGCTTGGCTACCAGCTGGCCGACGGCCCGGAGATCGAGGACGACTTCCACAACTTCGAGGCGCTGAATTTCCCGCCGCACCACCCGGCGCGCGCCATGCACGACACCTTCTACTTCCCTGACGGTCGCCTGCTGCGTACGCACACCTCGGGCGTGCAGGTGCGCTTCATGCAGCGCGCCGTGGCGGAAAAGAGCGGCCCGCCGCTGCGCATGATCGCCGCCGGCAAGGTCTACCGCAGCGACTCCGACCAGACCCATACGCCGATGTTCCACCAGGTCGAAGGCCTGCTGGTGGACGAGACCTCCAGCTTCGCCGACCTCAAGGGCACCCTGGCCGAATTCGTGCGCGCCTTCTTCGAGCGCGACTTCGAGATGCGCTTCCGTCCCAGCTATTTCCCCTTCACCGAGCCCTCGGCCGAGGTGGACATCGCCTGGCAGCAGCCGGACGGCTCCACGCGCTGGCTGGAGGTGCTGGGCTGCGGCATGGTGCACCCGAACGTGCTGCGCGCCTGCGGCATCGACCCGGAGAAGTACACCGGCTTCGCGTTCGGCCTGGGCGTCGAGCGCTTCGCCATGCTGCGCTACGGCGTCAACGACCTGCGCAGTTTCTTCGAGAACGACAGCCGATTCCTGAGGCAGTTCGCATGAAATTCCCCGAGAACTGGCTGCGCGAGCACGTGGCCACCACCGCCACGCGCGACCAGCTCGCCGCGCGGCTGACCGCCATCGGCCTCGAGGTCGAGGCGCTGCAGCCGCTGGGCGAGGGCCTGGACGGCGTGGTCGTGGCCGAGATCCTCTCGTGCGAGAGGCACCCCGAGGCCGACCGCCTGCAGGTGTGCCAGGTGGCCACCGGCGCCGGCACCGTGCAGATCGTCTGCGGCGCGCCGAACGCGCGCGCCGGCCTGAAGGCGCCGCTGGCCCAGGTGGGCGCGAACCTGCCGGGCGGCATCGCCATCAAGGCCGCCACGCTGCGCGGCGTGGAGTCGCAGGGCATGCTGTGCTCGGCGAAGGAACTTGGCGTGGACGCCGACGCTTCCGGACTGCTCGAGCTGCCGGCCGACGCGCCGGTGGGCCAGCCCATTGCCGCCTTCCTGGGCCTGCCCGACGCCAGCTTCGAGCTCAAGCTCACGCCCAACCGCGCCGACTGCTTCAGCGTGCGCGGCATCGCCTTCGACGTCGCCGCCGCCACCGGCGAGCAGGTGGTGCCGATGGCCATCCCGGAAGCCACCGTCGCCAGCGCGGCGAAGTTCGAGGTGGTGCTGGGTGCCGGCGCGGATTGCCCGCGCTACTGCGGCCGCGTCATTGAGGGCGTGGATGCCCGCGCGCGCTCGCCGCTGTGGCTCGCCGAGCGCCTCAGGCGCAGCGGCCTGCGTCCGATCAGCCCGCTGGTGGACATCACCAATTACGTGATGCTCGAACTGGGCCAGCCGATGCACGCCTTCGACGCCGATACGCTCAAGGGCCCGGTCGGCGTGCGCCGCGCCCGCGCCGGAGAGACTCTCAAACTGCTCGACGAGCGCGAGGTATCGCTCGACGACGGCTTCCTGGCCATCACCGACGGCGACCGCCCGGTGGCCCTGGCCGGCGTGATGGGCGGCTTCGAGACCCGCGTCACCGACGCCACCACGCGCGTCTTCCTCGAAAGCGCGCACTTCGCCCCGGACGTGATCATCGGCCGCGCGCGCAAGCTGGGCATGCACACCGACGCCTCGCACCGCTTCGAGCGCGGCGTCGACCCGCAGCTGCCGCGCCTGGCGCTCGAGCGGGCCACCGCGCTGGTGCTGGAGATCATGGGCGGCCAGGCCGGCGCCATCACCGAGGCCGTGCTGCCCGAACACCTGCCGCAGCCGGCGGCCGTGGCCCTGCGCCGCGAACGCCTGCGCCGCGTGCTGGGCGTGTCAGTGGCCGATGCCGAAGTCGAGCGCATCCTGCGCGCGCTGGGCATGCAGGTGGAGGCCACGGGCGAAGGCTGGCGCGTGCTGCCGCCGAGCCGCCGCTTCGACATCGCCATCGAGGAAGACCTCGTCGAAGAGGTCGCGCGCATCCACGGCTACGAGCGCATCCCCACCACCACGCCCACCGGCGAGGTGCGCCTGGTGGCCCCCAGCGAAACCCGCGTGGCCGAGGCCGTGCTGCGCCGCCAGCTGGCCGGCCGCGATTTCCTCGAGGCCATCAACTACGCCTTCCTCGACGCCGCCACGCTCGCCACCTGGCAGCTGCAGGACGGCGCCGTGGCCCTGGCCAACCCCCTGACCGCCGAGCTGGGCGTGATGCGCACCGCGCTGCTGCCGGGCCTGGTTTCGGCGCTGGCGCGCAACCAGGCGCACCAGCAAAAGCGCGTGCGCCTGTTCGAGCTGGGCAAGGTCTTCCATCTGGCCGACGGCGCCCCGCGCGAGACCCCGCGCATCGCCGCCGTGGCCTGCGGTCCGCAGGCCCGCGAGCAGTGGTCGCAGGACGCGCGCGAGGTCGATTTCTACGATCTCAAGGCCGAGGTCGAGGGCCTGCTGGCCCTGGCCGGCGTGGCCGGCGAATTCCGCCCCGATGACAGCGCCTGGGGCCACCCGGGGCGCAGCGCCTCGGTCTGGCGGGAGGGCCAGCGCATCGGCTGGGTCGGCCACCTGCACCCGCGCCTGGCCCGGGACCTCGACCTGGACGGCGAGGTGGTGGGTTTCGAAATCGACCTCGAGCCCCTGGCCAGGCGGGCCGTGCCCCGGGCCGGGGAACTGTCCCGCTTCCCGTCCGTCCGCCGGGACATCGCGCTCGTCGTGCCGGAGTCCACCCCCTGGGCGGCCCTGGAGGCCAGCCTGCGGGGCGCCCTGGGCCCGCTGCTGCGGGACCTGGTGCTGTTCGACCGGTATGCCGGTCCCGGCCTAGAGGCAGGCTCAAGGAGTCTGGCTATGGGCTTGATTCTGCAAGACGTTTCCCGCACCCTCACGGATCGCGACGCCGACCAGGCCGTCGCCGGCGCCCTCGAGGCGCTGGCCCGGGACTGCGGCGCGCGGTTGAGGTCATGAGTTGCGCCCGCAAGGGCGGGTTACAGGGGCAGTTATGGCGTTGACCAAGGCCGAAATGGCCGAGCGTCTGTTCGAGGAAGTCGGCTTGAACAAGCGCGAGGCCAAGGAATTCGTGGACTCCTTCTTCGATGTGTTGCGGGAGGCGCTGGAGCGTGGGCAGCAGGTCAAGCTGTCGGGCTTCGGCAACTTCGACCTGCGGCAGAAGAACCAGCGTCCGGGCCGTAACCCCAAGACCGGCGAGGAGATCCCCATCTCCGCGCGCACCGTGGTGACCTTCCGCCCAGGACAGAAGCTGAAGGAGCGCGTGGAAGCCTATGCTGGATCCAGGCAGTAACCGGGAACTCCCGCCGATCCCGGCGAAGCGCTACTTCACCATCGGTGAGGTCAGCGAGCTGTGCGACGTCAAGCCGCACGTGCTGCGCTATTGGGAAACCGAATTCACCAGCCTCAAGCCGGTCAAGCGCCGCGGCAACCGCCGCTACTACCAGCGCCACGACGTGCTGATGATCCGCCAGATCCGCGGCCTGCTGTACGAAGAGGGCTACACGATCAGCGGCGCGCGCCAGCGCCTGGAAGGCGAGGCCGGCCGGGTCGAGTCCAACCTCTCGGCGCAGATCGTCAAGCAGGTGCGGATGGAGCTGGAAGAAGTCCTGGCGCTGCTCCGGCGCTGAAAGGCCTCCACCCAGCCGGCCGGCTCGGCTATACTTCGCCGCCCGGCCCAGGCCGGACACGAATCGGGGCGTAGCGCAGCCTGGTAGCGCACTAGCATGGGGTGCTAGGGGTCGTGAGTTCGAATCTCACCGTCCCGACCAATTCGTGAAGGCCGGCCCGACCCCGGGGCCAAGCCGGACAAGAAGCCCGCCCTCCGGCGGGCTTCCTGCTTTCCGGGCCCCGGTTCCCGTGGCGGCTACGGTCCGCCCGGCGCGGTCGGCGGCGCCATCACGCCCGCACGGATGCGCTGCAGGGCCGCCGCCAGGCCCGGGCGCGTGTCGTGCTGCAGCGGCGGCAGGCCGCGCTGCGCGCGCAGGCGGTTGGCGTTCTCGATGAACTGCTGGGCCATCAGCGAGGCGAGGATGTCCCGGGCGGGGTCCAGCGGCGCACGCTGGCGGATCGCGGCGGCCCAGTTGCCGCGGAACTCCGCCGCGCGGAAGTACGCCTCCGACATCAGCGGATTGCCGATGCGCGGATCGGCGTGCAGGTTGCCCAGCACTTCGAGTGCGTACATCGATCCCAGCGCCGCGGCCTCGTTCAGGCTCGCCACGGCCTGGTCGCGCGAGGCGGGATCGCGGCGCGCCAGTTCGCCCAGCGCCAGCAGCTCCCGGGACGAGGCGCCATCGCGCAGGTTGATCCGCGACAGGTCGGCGGGCTGCGCCAGCGCCGCCTCGCGTTCGGCCGCCGAGGGGAAACCATGGCGGGCGAGCCAGGCCAGCTCCTCGGGCGTGCTGGCGGTGTTGAGCGGGTCGTCGAGCCCCAGCGATTGCCCGGGTGGCGTCGACAGCGGGGAGGGCATCAGCCCGCCCGGCGCCGGCGCGTCGACGGCCACCGCGCCGGGCGCCGGTCCCGGCGACGGCGGGGGCACGGACGACACCGCCTGCGCGGGCGGCGCCGGAGGGGCCTGCGGCGGCTGCGTGTCCCGCTGCCGCCACAGGTAGGCCGCCGCGGCGACGATGAACAGCATCAGCAGGCCGGCCTTGAGGGCCTGCAGGCCCCGGGAGGGAGTCATGCGCGCGTCCTTGCGTGTGGGGGGATCAGCTGTCGAACAGCGCCGCGTCCAGCGCCATCAGGCTGTCGCTGCCCGCGCGCATGGCCGCGGCGTGCGAGAGCGTGCGCGGCAGGATGCGGGCGAAATAGAAGCGGGCGGTTTCGCGCTTGGCGGTGCGGAAGGATTCCGGATGGTCGCCGGCCTCCGCCGCCGCCACCGATTTCGCCCACCAGTAGGCCAGCGCCACGTAGCCCGAGTAGAACAGGTAGTCCACGGCGGCGCCGCCGAGCTCGTCGCCATTGGCCATCGCCTTGCGGCCGACCTCCATCGTCAGCTCGCCCCAGGCCTTGGCGGCCTCGGCCAGCGGCAGCACGAACTCGGTCATCGCCGGGTTGGCGGCGTGCGCGGTGCAGAACTCCTGCACCATCTTCAGGAAGATCTGCAGGCCGGCGCCCTGCAGCTGCAGGGTCTTGCGGCCCAGCAGGTCCAGGGCCTGGATGCCGGTGGTGCCCTCGTAGATGGTGGTGATGCGGGCGTCGCGCGCCAGCTGCTCCATGCCCCATTCGCGCACGTAGCCGTGGCCGCCGAAGCACTGCATCCCCAGGTAGGTGCATTCGTTGGCCCACTCGGTGAGCAGGCCCTTGACGATCGGCGTGAGGAAACCGAGCAGCAGGTCGGCCTGCTTGCGTTCCTCCTCGTCGCTGCTGCGCTCGAGCACGTCCACCAGGGTGGCCGCGTGCAGGGCCAGGGCCCGCCCGCCTTCGCCCAGCGCCTTGCAGGTGAGCAGCATGCGCCGGATGTCGGCGTGCACGATCAGCGGATCGGCCGGCTTGTCGGGCGACTTGGCGCCGGTGAGCGAGCGGCCCTGCAGGCGATCGCGCGAGTAGGCCAGGGCGTTCTGGTAGGCGCGGTCGATCAGGGCCAGGCCCTGCAGGCCCACGGCCAGGCGCGCGGTGTTCATCATGGTGAACATCGCATTGAGGCCCTTGTTCGGCTGGCCGATCAGGTAGCCCTGGGCGCCGTCGAAGTTCATCACGCAGGTGACCGACCCGTGGATGCCCATCTTGTGTTCGATCGAGCCGCAGCGCACCGCGTTGCGTTCGCCG
The DNA here is from genome assembly GCA_041919875.1 of Arenimonas sp. Taxonomy (GTDB): domain Bacteria; phylum Pseudomonadota; class Gammaproteobacteria; order Xanthomonadales; family Xanthomonadaceae; genus Arenimonas. The sequence goes on along the minus strand of JAYRTA010000004.1, from coordinate 12,107 downwards.
AGCGTGCCGTCGCGCGCCACCCTCACCTTCGGCACGATGAACAGCGAGATGCCCTTCACGCCCGCGGGCGCGTCCGGCAGGCGCGCCAGCACCAGGTGGACGATGTTGCCGGTGAAGTCGTGTTCGCCGCCGGTGATGAAGATCTTGGTGCCGCTGACCGCGTACGTGCCGTCGGCCTGGGGCTCGGCCTTGGTCTTGAGCAGGCCCAGGTCGGAACCGCAGTGCGGTTCGGTCAGGCACATGGTGCCGGTCCAGGCGCCAGAGATGATCGGCTTGAGGAAGACCTCCTTCTGCCAGTCCTCGCCGTGGTGCTTGAGCGCCTCGGTGGCGCCGTGCGAGAGCAGCGGGTAGTTGCCCCAGCTGAGGCAGGCGGCGTCGAGCATTTCCTTCACCGCCGCGCCCAGGCTCTCGGGCAGGTCCTGGCCGCCCATGGCTTCGGGCGCGGTCAATCCGCTCCAGCCCCCGTCGACGAATTGCGCGTAGGCAGCCTTGAAGCCGGGCGGCGTGCGCACGTCGCCGGTGGCCGGGTCGAAGCTGCAGCCGTGCTCGTCACCGACGGCGTTGAGCGGCGCCAGCACGGTTTCGGTGAAGCGGGCGGCTTCCTCGAGCACGGCGTCCATCACGTCGCGCTGGGCATTGGCGATGCCCAGCTTCGCGTAGAGCGGCTCGGCCTGGATGACGTCGTAGAGCGCGAACTTCATGTCGCGCACGGGGGCGATGTAGCGGTTCATGCGATGCGGATCCTCGGGGTCAGCGCAGCACGCCGTCGAGGCCCGGGACCGGGTCCAGCGCGCTCTGGTAGGTGATGTCGTGGCGGGTCTTGTGTTCGCTGCTGTCGATGCGGCCCTGCAGCTGGTAGCGGACGCCGCGGCGGGCGGCGAGCGCGGCCTCGACCGCCGCCTTCGGCCCGTCGGCCGGCACCAGCCGTTGTTCGAACGATTCCGCCGAGCCGGGGCCGATCGACAGGCCAGGGTCGAAGTCGATGCGGGCGGCTTCCTGGCCATCGATCCGCAGGCTGGCGTCGACGCGGTCGAAGCGCATCGGCACGGTGCTGTAGTTCTGGACGCGCAGGCGCACGGTCCAGGCGCCGTCGGCGCCGACCCGAAGCTCCTGGATCGTCGCCGCGGGCGGGAAGATGCGCTTGGGCGGGCCCCCGGCACAGGCCGTCAGCAGGGCCATCGTGAGCAAGAGCAGAAAGGCGGGAATCAGTCGGCGCATGGCGGATACGGCGGCGGATGGAGGGCCACCGAGCATAGCAGGGGGTCCGGTCCGGACGCCTTGCCTTCGTGCCCGGTCCGGGTCCGGGCTTGACTGAATTCGATAATTCCAGAAATATCGAAGCATGAACCTCGACACCGCCCTTTCCTCCCTCCGTGCCCTCGGCCATGCGACCCGCCTGGCCATCTTCCGCCGCCTGGTGCAAACCGGGCCGCAGGGCAGCGCGGTCGGCGAGCTGCGCGAGGCCCTGGACCTCGCACCGGCAACGCTCACGGCCCACCTCAACGTCCTGCGCGCCGCCGGCCTCGTGCTCGACCAGCGCGAAGGGCGGGTGATCCGGGTCCGTGCCAGCTATCCGCAGATGAACTTCCTGATTGCCTACCTCACCGAGAACTGCTGCGCCGGCGGAGGCGATTGCCCGCCGGCGCCCGCGTGCACGCCGCGCGTGCGCCGCAGCGGCGCCTGAGCCGGCGCCCAACCCGATCCCACCCATCCTCCATTCCGGATACGGCCGTGAAAAAGCGCGTGCTCTTCGTCTGCATCGAAAACTCGAACCGAAGCCAGATGGCCGAAGCCTTCGCGCGCCTGCACGGCGGCGACGCCGTCGACGCCCAGAGCGCCGGGTCGCGCCCGTCCGGCCGCATCAACCCCAAGGCGGTCCGCTTCATGGCCGAACTGGGCTACGACCTCGCCGGCCATGCCTCCAAATCGCTGGACGAGGTGACCGGGGAATTCGACGCCGTCGTGACCATGGGCTGTGGCGACAGCTGTCCCTGGGTGCCGGCCAGGCGCCGCGAGGACTGGGCGCTGCCCGACCCGCGCGAGATGGACGACGACGCCTATCGCGCCGTGCGCGACGAAATCTCCGCCCGCGTGCGCGCGCTGCTGGCCTCGCTGTGACCCCGCTCCCGCGCGCGATCGTGGCCGAAGCGCTCGGCACGGCGCTGCTGCTGGCGGCCGTGGTGGGCTCCGGGGAAATGGGCGTGCGACTGGCCGGCGGAAACATCGCGGTCGCGCTGCTGGCCAACGCCGGCGCCACGGCGGGCGCGCTGTACGTGCTGATCGCCTGTCTGGGCCCGGTCTCGGGCGCGCATTTCAACCCGGTGGTCTCGCTGGTCGACTGGCTGCGCGGCGAACTGCCTGGCCGCCGCCTGGCGGCCTATCTGCCGGCCCAGGTGGCCGGTGCGGTCGCCGGCGTGGTGCTGGCGCACGCGATGTTCGGCCTGGCCCTGCTGCAGGTGGGTACGCGGGCGCGCACCGGCCCGGCGCAATGGCTGAGCGAGTCGGTGGCCACCGCTGGCCTGGTGTTGGTGATCCTGCTTGGCCGGCGGCAGCGGCCGCAGGCGGTGCCGGCCCTGGTGGCCGCCTACATATTCGCGGCCTACTGGTTCACCGCCAGCACCAGCTTCGCCAATCCGGCAGTGACCCTCGCGCGATCGTTCACCACCAGCTTCGCCGGCATCGCGCCCGCGGATGCCATTGGTTTCGTGCTGGCGCAGCTGCTGGGCGCCGGGCTGGGCTGGGCGCTGTCGGTGGCCGTGGCCGGCCGTGGCCTGGATCGGCCCACGCCCGCGGCCTGAGGCCTCAGGGCTCGAAGCTGCCGCGCGTATCCATGCGCACGTTGCGCAATCGGGCGGTGGCCTCGTGCCCGGGCCGCCGTTCCTCGGCGAAGTAACCGATCAGGATCGAGCGGCGCCGGCCCTGGCCGGGGTGGAAACTGCCTCCGTGCACCAGGTCGGCGTCGAACACCAGGATGTCCCCGGCGCGGCCCGAGAGCTGGACCGCGCCCGACTCGTCCGAAAAATCCACCTCAGCCCCCGGGGCCGGCCGATGGCTCCCGGGCACGATGCGGGTGGCTCCGTTGTCAGGACCGTAGTCGTCGAAAAAGGCCAAGGCGTTGACCGTGTCGCCCGGCCGGGATTCGGACAGGTCCCGGTGCAGGCCCTGGTAGCCGCCGCCGGGCAGCGGTTCGCGGCCTTCGACCTGGGCCAGGAAGTAGCGGCTGCCGATCAGGCGGCCGACGGTCGCCAGCAGCCGCGGCAGCCGGCACACCGCCTGCACCTGCGGATCGAGGTCCAGTTGGGAATGGCGCCAGTCGCGGCCGCGCGGTACCGGCCACTGGTCGGACGCCAGCGCATTGGCATCGAAGCTCGCCCGCAAGCCCTCGAGCCAGTCGGCCGGGATCGCCTGGCGGAGCAGGGCATAGCCGTCGCGGTGCAGCTGCTCGTGATCGTCCATGGGCGGGAGTCCGGGGCCTGGGGCGAAGATGCCACAGCGGCGCGTGGCGCCCAACGGCGGGCGCCGCCGGCCCATGAAAAAAGGCCCGCGATCGCTCGCGGGCCTTTGCATTCGATGGTGGCCGAGGACGGAATCGAACCGCCGACACGGGGATTTTCAATCCCCTGCTCTACCAACTGAGCTACTCGGCCACTGACCTGTCCGGGCAGGCCGGACAAGGCCGCGAACTATACCGGAGCGGGGCCGGGCCGGGCAAGCCGTTCATGGCGGTGAATTGCCTCTGAATGCCTCCCGCGCGGACCCGCGCGGCGGCGCGCGGGCAGGCGTAGGGTGGGCCTCGCAAACCGCGTCCGGAGTCCGCCATGTCCCTCAGCACGATGTCGCACGGCGCCTGCTTGATCGCCTGCCTCGCCGCCCTGGCCCTGCCGGCCCGGGCCTCCGACGACGCCGGCAAGTCCGGCAGCCCCGGGCGACTGGCCCTGGCCGAGGCCCACGCCGGCGAGCCGGTGGACTACGCCCGTTTCTCCCGGCCGATGGACGGCTTCGAGGTGCTCGACAAGCACGCCCTGCTGATCTGGGAGGGCAAGCGCCGCGCCTGGCTGGTCAAGGTCGAAGCCCGTGACGCTTGCCCCGGCTTCCGCAACGAGCTCGACATCTCGCTCGAGCGCACGCTTTACGGCACCATCGACGCGCGCACCGGCTACGTGCGCTCGGACCGCGGCAACAACTACTGCAAGATCACCCAAGTGCGCGAAGTGGACGTGCCGGCCTGGCGGGAAGCCAAGCGGCAGGCCGCATCGCGCTGAACCCCGAGGACAGGACCATGGCACTGCGTTCGCTCCCCCTGCTGGCATCGGCCTGGCTGGCCGCGCTGGCCTTGCCGGCGGCGGCCCTCGCGGGCGATGAAGGCGGCGGCAAGTCCGAAGCGCGCATGGCGCTGGTGCGCGAGCACCTGATGGGTGAACCGGTCGAGCGCGTCCGCTTCCTGCGCCCGATGCACGCCTACGAAATCGCCGGCGAGCGCGCCATCGTGGTCTGGGAGACCCCGCACAAGGCCTGGCTGGTGGACCTGCGCGACGACGAGGCCTGCCGGCACCTGGACCGCGACCACACCATCGTCGTTTCCACGTTCCGCGACAGCCTCAATACGTCCAACGGCGTGGTCACCTCCACCCAGGGCGTGTACTGCCGCATGCAGCGCATCCAGGAGATCGACGTGCCCGCCTGGCGCAAGGCGGAACGCGAGGCGGGCCTGCGGCCCTAGGCCTCAGTCCGCCGGCGGGACGTAGCCCGCGGGCTTCTCGGCGCCGTCGCCGAACAGGAACTTCTCCATCTCCCCTTCCAGGAAGGCCCGGTGCTTCGGGTCCAGGGGCGAGAGCCGGTTTTCGTTGATCAGCATCGTCTGGTGCGCCAGCCACTGCTGCCAGGCCTGGCGGCCGATGTGCTCGAACACGCGCTTGCCGAGCGCGCCGGGCCAGGGCACGAAGGCCAGGCCTTCGTCTTCGGTGTTGAGCTTCTGGCAGAACACGGTGCGGCTCATGGCGTCAGGCTTCCCAGCAGTTTCTTGACCGGTGCCGGCAGGCCCAGTTCGACCAGGCGGTCGAGCGGCTGCCAGCGCAGGTCGGCATTATCGCCCACCGTGGCCGGGACGGCGTTGCGCCAGGCCAGGGTCTCGATGTGCAGCCGGTAGTGGCTGAAGACGTGTTCGAATACCGGCAGGGCCTCGCCGGCGTCGAAATCGGCGCGGGCGTGGCGCGAGAGGTAGTGCCGGGCCTCGTCCGCATCCACCACTTCGGGCAGCGACCACAGGCCTTGCCACACGCCCGCCGGCGGGCGTCGCACCAGCAGGACGCGGCCCTCGGCGTCGCGCAGCAGCAGCATGATCGTGCGGCGTTCCGGCAGCGGCTTGCCCGGCTTGGCCTCGGGCAGTTGCTCCACCCGGCCTTCGCGCCGCGCCACGCAGTCCTCCTGCAGCGGGCAGAGCACGCAGGCCGGGTTGGCACGCGTGCACAGGGTGGCGCCGAAATCCATGATCGCCTGCGTGTAGTCGGCCAGGCGCTCCTGCGGCAGGTGGGCTTCGGCCAGCGCCCACAGCTGCTTCTCCACCGGCCCGCTGCCGGGCCAGCCGGCGATTCCGTGGTAGCGCGCCAGCGTGCGCTTGACGTTGCCGTCGAGGATGGCGAAGCGGTCGCCGTGGGCCTGCGCGAGGATCGCGCCCGCGGTGCTGCGGCCGATGCCGGGCAGGGCGGCGAGGGCCTGGAAATCGCGCGGCAGGTCGCCGCCGTGTTCCAGGACGCAGGCCTGCGCCGCCCGGTGCAGGTTGCGGGCGCGCGCGTAGTAGCCCAGGCCCGACCACAGGGCCAGCACCTGGTCCTCGGCCGCCGCCGCCAGGTCGGGCAGGGTGGGCAAGGCCTCGAGGAAGCGCAGGTAGTAGGGGATCACCGTCTGCACCTGGGTCTGCTGCAGCATGATTTCCGCCAGCCACACCCGGTAGGGCGTGCGCGGGTGCTGCCAGGGCAGGTTGTGGCGGCCGTCGCGGTCGAACCAGGCCAGCAGGCGGGCGGCGAATCCGCTCATCGCGGCTCGTCGGCCGGCGCGTCCGGCGCGGGTTCGTCGATCCGCAGGGTCACGCCTTCGAGCTCGACGCCATCGATCACCAGGCGGGGCGCCTGCAGCTCCCCCTGGAGCGGCGGCAGCGGGCTGCGGGTGTCCGCATCGAGCCAGGCCATCAGCGTCGAGGGCGACAGCGCCAGGTCCAGCGTCGCCTCGTCCCGCTGCAGCCGCGCCTGCAGTGGCCCGGACAGGTCGCTGCCGCCCTGGTAGTGCAGGGACAGCTGGATGGGGCTCGTCGAGGCGCCGATCGGCTCAGGCAGCGCCGCCCAGGTGTCCGGCCAGCGCGGCAGTTCGCCCGTGAACTGCAGGTCCAGTGGCTCGGGCCAGGCCAGGCGGCCGGCGCCGGTGAGATCGGGCAGCGGCGACTGCGACGTCCAGGCCAGGGTGTCGAAACGGAGTTGGCCGGGCCTGCCTTCGGCGTCCAGCCGGCCTGCGAGCGCGAGCGTCCAGGGCAGGTCCTGCGTGTCGGTGCGTATCCGGCCCGACGCCTCCAGGCGCAGGTCGGTGTCCAGGCCCGCGGTGTCGGCTTCGACCTGTCCGGAGAATTCCACGCGGGTGGCCTCCTGCAGATAGCGGCCGCCGAAGGCGAGGCGCGCCGGCGCCCCCGGGCGCAGTTCCGGCAGGTTCAGCGACAGGGCCTCGACCGCCCAGCCGCCCGAGAGCAGCCGGCCGTCGCTGACCTGCAGTCCCTCGGTCAAGGTCGGCAGCTCGAAGGGTTCACCGCGCGGCCGCGACGACGACCAGCGCGACAGCGCCTCGAGATCGAGCACCGGCGCCTGTAGCCGGATCCGGGTGACCACCCGCGGGCCGTCGCCCCAGACCGTGGCCCAGGGCAGTGACACCTCGATGCGATCGGCGCGCAGCATCGGCGTCGCCGCCCCGGGCGCGCGCGCATCGAAGCCGGGCAGCAGCAGCCGCGGCTCCGGCCGCAGCGCGTACTCGGGCACGCCCTCGAAACGCAGCTGCAGTCCGGTCGCTTCGCCCAGGTGCGCCAGCACCCGCGTCGCCAGCCGGGTTGGTTCGAGCTGGCGATCGATCCACCAGGCCGCGACCGCGGCCAGGGCCACCAGCACGCCCAGCACCCAGGGCCAGCGGCGCTTGCGCGGCCGGTCCGCCACTCAGGCCCCGGGCGCGGGCGGCAGAAGGGCGTCCACGAAGCCCACGGGGTCGAACACCCGCAGGTCCTCGGGCTTCTCGCCCAGGCCGATGAAGCGGATCGGCAGGCCGAACTCGCGCGCCAGCGCGAACACCACGCCGCCCTTGGCGGTGCCATCGAGCTTGGTCACCACCAGCCCGGTCACCTTCACCGCCGCATGGAACTGCCGGAGCTGGTTGAGCGCGTTCTGCCCGGTCGTGCCGTCGATCACCAGCAGCACTTCGTGCGGCGCGCGTTCGTCGAGCTTGGCCAGCACCCGGCGGATCTTGCCCAGTTCGGCCATCAGGCCCTGCTGGGTGTGCAGGCGGCCGGCGGTGTCGGCGATCAGCACGTCCATGCCGCGCGCCTTGGCCGCCTGCAGGCCGTCGAAGGCGACCGAGGCCGGATCGGCGTCCTGGCCCTGGGCGACGACGGCGACGTTGTTGCGTTCACCCCAGATCTTGAGCTGTTCCACCGCCGCCGCGCGGAAGGTGTCGCCGGCGGCGAGCATCAGCGCGTGGCCGTCGAGCTGGAAGCGGCGCGCCAGCTTGCCGATCGTGGTGGTCTTGCCGACGCCGTTCACGCCGACGGTGAGGATCACGAAGGGTTTGGCCGCGGGGTCGATCTCCAGCGGCTTGGCGACCGGCTTGAGCATCGCCAGCAGGTCGTTGCGCAGCGCCGTCCACAGCGCGGGCACGTCGGCGAAATCGCGCGACTGCATGCGCTTGCGCAGGCGACCGACCACCTCGGTGGTGGCGGGCACGCCCATGTCCGCGCCCAGCAGCGCGGTTTCGATCTCTTCCAGCAGGTCTTCGTCGAGCCGGGGATTGCGCGAAAACAGGCCGCCCAGGCTGCGGGCGAACAGGCTGCCGCCCAGCACGCCCTTCATCGCTTCGCGGCCCTCGGCGCGTTCGGCCTCGGCGCGGGCGGCCTTCTCCTCCTGGTGCACGGTGAAGGCGCGGGCCAGGTCCTCGGGCGAAAAACCGCCGCGCACGGGCGCGGCCCCCGGCTTGGCGGGGGCGGGCGGCTCGGGCTTCTTCTTCAGGAAATCGAACATCGCGCCGGATTCGCGGACAATGCGCGCATGGTAGCACCCGCCTCCCTCGCCCCCCGATGAACCGCCGGCCGACCGGCAGCGTCCGGATCATCGCCGGCGGGCTGCGTGGCTCGAAGCTGCCCGTGCCCGACCGGCCGGGCCTGCGGCCCACGTCCGACCGCGTGCGCGAGACCCTGTTCAACTGGCTGCAGCCGCAGGTGCGGGGTGCCCGGGTCCTGGACCTGTTCGCCGGCACCGGTGCGCTGGGGTTCGAAGCGGCGTCGCGCGGCGCCGCCGAGGTGCTGCTGCTCGAGCGCGACCCCGGGCTGGCCGACGCGCTGCGCGCTAGCGCCGCCCGGCTGCGGGCCGATGCCGTCCGGGTCGAGACGGCCGATGCCCTGGCCTGGCTGGGCCGTCCAGCGCATCCCGGCTTCGACCTCGCCTTCGTCGACCCGCCCTTCGACGCCGGTCTGCACGACCGGGCCCTGGCGGCCCTCGCGCCCTGGCTCGCTCCCGGCGCCCGCGTCTACGTGGAATCGGCGGCCGACCGGGCCCCGGCCTGCCCGCCGGGCTGGGTCCTGCATCGGGAGGGACGCACCCGGGACGTGCGCTTTGCCCTGCTGCTGGCCGGGAACGGGCCGTCCGGAGGCGGCGCTGCTACACTCCCGGCCGACTCCGACCCACAGGGTTCCCCGACGGCATGAGCCTGGCCCGAACGCGTGTCGCGGTGTATCCCGGCACGTTCGACCCCATCACCAACGGCCATATCGACCTGGTCGCCCGGGCGGCGCCCCTGTTCGAGCGCGTGGTGGTCGGCATCGCCGCCAGCCCCGGCAAGGGCCCGGCCCTGCCCCTGGAGCAGCGGGTCGAGCTGGCGCGGATCGCCCTGGCCGGCAACGACAACGTCGAGGTGGTGGGCTTCCATTCGCTGCTGGCGCACTTCGTGCACGACATCGGCGCCGGCGTGCTGCTGCGCGGCCTGCGCGCAGTCTCGGACTTCGAGTACGAGTTCCAGATGGCCAGCATGAACCGCCACTTGATCCCGGACGTCGAGACCCTGTTCCTGACCCCGGCCGAACAGCACAGCTTCATTTCTTCCAGCCTGGTGCGCGAGGTCGCGCGGCTTGGCGGCGACGTCTCCGGGTTCGTGCACCCGGCGGTCGCGCAGGCCCTGGCCGCCCGGTGGAAGCAGCCGTCGTAGTTCCCAAGGACCACAAAGAGGTATCGCCATGAACCGTGCTCTGATCCCCGCCGCCCTCCTGGTTTCCGCCGCCCTGCTCGCGGGCTGCAAGAAGGAGGAAGCGCCCGTCGAGGCCGCCCCGGCCGTGCTGACCGCGCCGACCACCACCGACGATGCCGCCTGGAAGGACTACCTGGGCCGCGTGGTGGGCCAGAACCAGGCCGGCGTGACCGACCGCACCTTCCCCTACTACCTGCCGATGAATTCGGACCAGGTCACCGAGTCCGACGCCGACGGCCGCAGCATGTACGCCCGCCAGCTCGACAACGTCACCGCCGCCGTGCAGCGCACGGTGCTGCCGGGCAACATGCTGGCCTTCGGCTCGCCCGACAGCGCCAAGATGGCCGACCTGATCGTTTCGGCCTTCACCGGCGCCCAGCCGGACGCGCTCAAGGGTTCGCAGGTGCTGTTCATCGGCAAGGCCGAGGACAACGACCGGGTGAAGACCGCGGTCGAGGCCGCCGGCGCGCGCTACATCTTCGTCGAGGCCAAGTAAGGCCGGCGAGCGGGCCCCCCGCGGGCCCCGCGGGGCCCGCCCACGGGCGGCGCCCCGCACGCCGGGCGCATCGCCATGGCCCTGCTGATCAATTCGCTCTGCATCAACTGCGACGTCTGCGCGCCGGCCTGCCCGAACACGGCCATCTCGCAGGGCGAAGTGATCTATGAGATCGACCCGGCCCGCTGCACCGAGTGCGTGGGCCATTTCGAGGAACCGCAGTGCGTGGTCGTCTGCCCGGTGGAATGCATCGACCTCGATGCCGACCGGCCCGAGACGCGCGAGCAGCTGCTCGCCAAGTACCACGCGCTGCAGGCCCCGGAGGACGCCGCATGACCCGGATCCTGCTGTCCCTGCTGCTGTGCCTGCTGCTGCCGGCCGCGCCCGCCGTCGCCGATGGCGGCCGCACCCTGCCGCGCGAGGCGGCGATCGCCAGCGCCAACGCCTATGCCACCGACGCCGGGCTGGAGGTGCTGGCCGAGGGCGGCAATGCCTTCGACGCCGCGATCGCGGTCAGCGCCACGCTCGGCCTGGTCGAGCCCGAGAGCTCGGGCCTGGGCGGCGGCGGCTTCCTGTTGCTGCACGTTGCGAAGGATGGCCGCGACGTCTTCGTGGATGCGCGCGAACGCGCGCCGCTCGCGGCCAGCCGCGACATGTTCCTCGATGCCCGGGGCAATGCCGACCGCCGGCGTTCGGTGGACGGTGGCCTGGCCGCCGGCATCCCCGGCATGCCGGCCGCGCTCGAGCACCTGGCCTTGCGCTACGGGCGCCTGCCGCTGTCGCGGTCGCTGGCGCCGGCCATCCGCCTGGCCCGCGAAGGCTGGCGCTTCGGACCCAAGAACGCGGCGATGCTGGGCCATCGCAAGGATGCCCTGGCCGCCAACCCGGCGGCGGCGGCGCTGTTCCTGCGCGACGGCGGCGTGCCGGCCGAAGGCACGCTGATGCGCAACGAAGACTACGCGCGCACGCTGGAAATGCTGGCCGGCCGGGGCGCCAGCGCCTTCTACCAGGGCGCCTACGCGCGCCGCCTGGTGCGCGGGGTGCGCGCCGCCGGGGGCCTCTGGAGCGAGCGCGACCTGGCGCAGTACCGGGTGCTGGAACGCGAGCCGCTGCGCCTTCAGCACCGCGGCTTCGAAATCGTCACCGCGCCGCCGCCGTCCTCGGGCGGCGTCTCGCTGGCGACCATCTTCAACATCCTCTCCGGCTACGACTATCCCGCGCTGCCGGTCGCCGACCGCGACCACCTGCTGGTCGAGGCCATGCGCCGCGCCTACCGCGACCGCGCGCTCTACCTGGGCGACCCGGATTTCGTGCAGGCGCCCGTGGCCATGCTCACCAGCGCCGACTATGCCGCCGGCCTGCGGGCGGGCATCCGCACCGACAAGGCCACGCCCAGCGAGATGCTGCCGGGCGTGCGCGCGGATGCGCCGCGCCCCGACACCACGCATTTCTCGATCGTGGACGCCGAGGGCAACCTGGCCGCGGTGACCCAGACCGTGAACCTGCCCTACGGCAATGCCGTCGTGGTGCCGGGCACCGGCTTCCTGCTCAACAACGAGATGGACGATTTTTCGGTCAAGCCGGGCGTGCCCAACGCCTTCGGCCTGGTCGGCGAGGATGCCAATGCGATCGCCCCGGGCAAGCGCCCGCTGTCGTCGATGACGCCCACCTTCGTGCGCGGCCCGGATCGGGTGGCGGTGCTGGGCACGCCGGGCGGCAGCCGCATCGTGACGATGGTGCTGCTGGGCATCCTGGACGTGATGGACGGCAAGTCGGCCGCCGAGGTGGTGGCGCGGCCGCGCTTCCACCACCAGTACCTGCCCGACACCGTGTCGGCCGAGCCGGGCGCCTTCACCGACGCCACCCTGGCCGACCTGCGTGCCCGCGGACATGCGGTCGAGACCGGCGACCGCACCTGGGGCAACATGCAGGCGGTGATCTGGCACACCGGCGATGGCCGCGTCGAATCGGGCACGGACCCGCGCTGGAAGGGCGTGGGCAAGGGCGCCTCCCGGGGCCCTGCGGATGCCGCGATCTACCGCTGAGCCGCGCGAACCGCGAGGGATACGACATGAAGCTCTGGTCCATCATCGGAAACTCCCAGCGCCTGGACGGCGGCGCGATGTTCGGC
>JAYRTA010000003.1:4261-18013 GCA_041919875.1 Arenimonas sp. | reverse complement strand
TGTTCTCCTGCGTCCTCCCGGAGAAACATGGAACCTGACCCCGTTTTTTCGGGAGAATGCGCGGGTCCCCTCGCCGCCGGATCGCCATGAAGCCCGCCCAGCCCGTGTCCCTGACCCGCCACCTGATCGAGGAGCAGCACGCCGGCCGGGTCAATGCCGACCTGCGCCTGCTGATCGAAGTGGTGGCCCGCGCCTGCAAGTCGATCTCGATCGCGGTCGGCAAGGGCGCGCTCGGCGGCGTGCTGGGCGAGGCCGGCACCGGCAACGTGCAGGGCGAGGCGCAGAAGAAGCTGGACGTGCTGAGCAACGAGATCCTGCTGGAAGCCAACGCCTGGGGCGGCCACCTGGCCGGCCTGGCCTCGGAGGAAATGGACCATTCGCAGGCCATGCCCGACGCCGCCCGGCGCGGCAACTACCTGCTGCTGTTCGATCCGCTCGACGGCAGCAGCAACATCGACGTGAACGTCTCGGTGGGCACCATCTTCTCGGTGCTGCGCTGCCCCGAGGGTGTCACGTCGCCCGGCGACGAACACTTCCTGCAGCCCGGCACCACCCAGGTGGCCGCCGGCTACACGATCTACGGCCCGAGCACGCTGCTGGTGCTGACCACCGGCGCGGGCACGCACGTATTCACGCTGGATCGCGAGATCGGCAGCTTCGTCATGACCCGCCGCGACGTGACGATTCCCCCCGACACCCAGGAATTCGCCGTCAACATGTCCAACCAGCGGCACTGGGAACCGGCGATGCAGCGCTACGTGGCCGACCTGCTGGCCGGCAAGGGCGGGCCGCGCGGCAAGGACTTCAACATGCGCTGGGTGGCCAGCATGGTCGCCGACGTGCACCGCATCCTCACCCGCGGCGGCATCTTCATGTATCCCATCGACGCCAAGTGCCGCGACAAGGGCGGGCGCCTGCGCCTGATGTACGAGGCCAACCCGATGGCGATGATCGTCGAGCAGGCCGGCGGCGCCGCCAGCACCGGCCGCCAGCGCATGCTCGAGGTGCAGCCGGCGGCCCTGCACCAGCGCGTGCCGGTGTTCCTGGGCTCGAAGCACGAAGTCGAAGCCGCCGTCGCCTACCACACCGATTGACCTGCCCCCTCTCCCTCCGGGAGAGGGCCGGGAGAGGGCCGCATGCCGACGTCCGATTTCATCGAAGTCTACGAAGACGCCCTCGCGCCGGAGATCTGCGCGCAGCTGCTGGCCGCGTTCGAGGCCAGCGGGCAGGCCCTGCCCGGCCGCGTCGGCGGCGGCCTGATGCCCGAGCTCAAGGACAGCCGCGACATCCAGATCACCGGCAAGCCGGAGTGGCGCGATGCCGAGAACGCGCTCAACACCGCCGTCTTCCATGGCCTGCTGCGCTACCTGCGCACCTATCGCCACGCGCTGATCGCACCCCTGATGCTGCAGGTGCAGGGCGCCGACGGCCAGCCGCGCCGCATCGCCGCCGAGGACTTCGATGCGATGGACGATGCGGCGCTGGCCAACCTGGTGCGCCTGGTGATGCGACCGGGCGCGATCAACCTGCAGCGCTACACCGCCGGCCAGGGCGGTTATCCCTACTGGCACTGCGAGCTGTATCCGCGCGATGCGAGCTGCGAGACCCTGCACCGGCACGTGCTGTGGACGATCTACCTCAACGACGGGTTCCAGGCCGGCGAAACCGAATTCCTCTACCAGGCGCGGAAGATCCGGCCGCGCACCGGCAGCCTGCTGATCGCGCCGGCCGCCTTCACCCACACCCACCGCGGCAACCGGCCCGAGGGCGGCGACAAGTACATCGCCACCAGTTGGATCCTGTTCCAGCGGGCCGAGCAGATCTTCGGCGGCAACGCCGGCCGCAGCGGCGGCTGAGCGGCGGCGGCTAGAACAGCTCGCCCTGGGGCGTTTGCGCCCGGGGCGGCACGAAGCGCGAGCAATCCAGCGGTGCCGTGCGCCATTCGGCATAGCCGAGCTTGCGCCAAGCCAGGCGGAAGCGATCACCGACCAGGCCGGCCCAGGCGCCGGTGCCGGCCTGGCGCTGGCCGAAGCGCGCGTCGTAGTCGCGTCCGCCGCGCGCCTGCCGGACCAGGCTGAGCACGTGGTCGGCGCGCTCGGGGAACTGGGCCTGCAGCCAGTCGCGGGCCAGGTCCTTGAGCTCGTGCGGCAGGCGCAGCAGCACATAGCCGGCGCGGCTGGCCCCGGCCTCGCGCGCGGCGGCGAGCACGGCTTCCAGCTCGTGGTCGTTCACGGCCGGGATCACCGGCGCGAACATCACGCCGGTGGGCACCCCGGCCTCGCTCAGCGCGCGGATGGCGCGCAGGCGCGCCTGCGGGGCGCTGGCGCGCGGTTCCATGCGCGCCGACAGGCGGTTGTCGAGCGTGGTCACCGACAGTGCCGCGCTCACCAGGCCTTCGCGCGCCAGCGGCGCCAGCAGGTCGAGGTCGCGTTCGATCAGCGCATTCTTGGTGAGCAGGGTGAAGGGATGCCGGCATTCGGCCAGCACTTCGATCAGGGCGCGGGTGATGCGCCGCGTCCTTTCCACCGGCTGGTAGGGGTCGGTATTGGTGCCCATGGCGATGGGCGCGCAGCGGTAGCCCGGCCGCGCCAGTTCGGCGCGCAGCACTTCGGCAGCGTTGTCCTTGGCGAAGAGCCGGGTTTCGAAGTCCAGGCCGGGCGAGAGCTCGAGGTAGCTGTGCGAGGGGCGGGCGAAGCAGTAGAAGCAGCCGTGCTCGCAGCCGCGATAGGCATTGACCGAACGGTCGAAGGGCAGGTCGGGCGATGCGTTGCGGCTGATCACCGAGCGGGCGCGTTCGCTGGTGACCGTGGTGCGCGGGTTGGGCGGCGGCTCGCCGTCCTGGAACCAGCCGTCGTCCTCGGCCTGCACGCGCGTGACCGCGTAGCGGCCCTCGGCATTGCCGGCGGCGCCGCGGCCCTTGGCCGGCGGCGGAGGCGGAATTGCGGGCTTTCCTGCCATGATGGGCGCCAGCCTACGCCGGGGCCGTCTCACCGGCCGAGGCACGCCTGCCGGAGGATGGATGGATCTCGCCGCGCTGTGGCCCCTGCTCAAGCCGTGGGTGCTGGGCCTGTGGGCGCTGTACCTGCTGGTGCTGTCGTGCTGGATCGCGCTGCAGAAGCGCGAACCGATCGCCACGCTGAGCTGGATCCTGTCGCTGGCGGCGCTGCCGGTGGTGGGCCTGCTGATCTACCACTTCCTGGGCCCGCAGCGGATCCGCCGCCAGCAGCTGCGGCGCGCCCGCGCCCGCGCCGGCCTCGATGGCAGCCTGCCCGCCGGCCTGCGCGCCAGCGAGGATTGCGCCACGGTGGCGCGCCTGGGCCAGGCCGCGACCGGCTTCGCCGCCAGCACCGCCACCCGCGCCGAACTGCTCGTGGGCGGCGAACAGACCTACACGCAGCTGCTGGAGGCCATCGCCGGCGCCCGCCACCACCTGCACGTGGAGTACTACATCGTCGAGCCCGACCACACCGGCCTGGCCTTCCGGGACGCGCTGGTGGAGCGGGCACGCGCCGGCGTGCGGGTGCGGCTGCTGATGGACGCGATCGGCTCGGCGCGCATCGGCAAGGCCTTCCTGGCGCCGCTGCGCGAGGCCGGTGCCGAGGTGGCGTTCTTCCACCCCGCGCACCTGCGTTTCGTGACGCGGCCGCGGGTGAACCTGCGCAACCACCGGAAAGTGGTGGTGGTGGACGGCGAGCTGGGCTTCACCGGCGGCATCAACCTGTGCGACGACCAGGATGCCCGCTACTGCCGGGCCGCGTTCCACGACCTGCACCTGCGGCTGGAGGGCGAGGTGGTGCACTGGTTGCAGCTGGCCTTCCTGGAGGACTGGCACTACGCCACCGGGGTGGCGCTGCGCGATGCCCAGCTGTGGCCGTCGCTCGCCAACGGCAAGCTGCTGGCGCAGGTGCTGACCTCGGGGCCGGATTCGCCGGTCGAGGCGATCCACCGCGTGAAGGTGGAGGCCATCCACCAGGCCGACCGCCGGGTCTGGCTGGTGACGCCGTACTTCGTGCCGGGCGAAGCCGCGCGCATGGCCCTGACCTCGGCGGCGCTGCGCGGCCTGGACGTGCGGGTGATCGTGCCGGCGCGCAGCGATTCGCGCATCGTCAGCGCCTGCGCGCGCTCGTACTACGACGAACTGCTGGCGGCCGGCGTGCGCGTGTTCGAGTACCAGCCCAGCATGCTGCACAGCAAGGCCCTGCTGGTGGACGAGGACACCTGCGTGGTGGGCAGCGCCAACTTCGACCACCGCAGCTTCCGCTTGAACTTCGAGCTGAGCGTGCTGCTGCACGACGTCGCCTTCGCGGCGCGCCTGGAGGCGGAGATGGAGGACACCCTGTCGCACTGCCGCGAGGTGCGCGCCGACCGGGCCCGACCGGCCCTGCCCACCCGCCTGGGCGAGGCCTTCGCGCGCCTGCTGTCGCCCCTGCTTTGAGCCCCCCGGGGGTGGCTGGCGGCCCGACCGGCTTGGGCTACACTGCCGCCAGCCGCGCGAGGTGATACCCATGCATTGGCTTTACCTGACCGCTTCGATCGCCTGTTTCCTGCTGGCGCTGATGCGCAACATTTCCACGCCGATGGTGCTGCTGTTCCTGGCCGCGGCGGCCGGCTTCCTGCTGGCGGGCGTGGTCGGCCTGCTGCAGTCGCGCATCTCCAGCCAGTCCCGCGACATCGGCCACGTGCTCGGCCCGGACGAACTGCGCCGGATGCGCGAACAGGCCGAAGCACGCCGCCAGGCCTCGTCCCCCACGCCGCCGCCGGAAGGCGGCGCCTGACCGTCCCCTGCCTTCCAAGGAGATTCCCGCATGAACCTGCTTATCTTCCTGCTCATCGGTGCCCTCGCCGGCTGGCTGGCGGGCGTGGTGATGAAGGGCCGTGGCTTCGGCGTGATCGTCAACATCGTGGTCGGCGTGCTGGGCGCCTTCTTCGGCGGCTGGCTGCTGCCGCGCCTGGGCGTGAGCTTCGGCGGCGACATCGGCTTGTTCATCACCGCCTTCATCGGCGCGGTGATCCTGCTGGCCATCATCGGCCTGATCAAGAAGGCCTGAGCCGCCCTCAGGCCCGGCCGGCGCGCCCGCGGGGCGTGCCGCGCCGGCAGGCGTCGGAACAGTAGACGACGCGGTCCCAGTCGCGTTCCCATTTCTTGCGCCAGGCGAAAGGCCGGCCGCAGACCGGACAGGTCTTGGCCGGGCGCGGTGCGCCAGCACGGCGCTCAGCCGGCATCCACCTCGACCCGGTTGCGGCCGGCGCGCTTGGCGGCGTACAGCGCCGCGTCGGCGCGTCGCAGCAGGCTTTCCGGCTCCAGCTGCAGCGTCGGCTGGAAACCGGCGACGCCGATGCTGACGGTCATGCCGGCATCGCTGGAGGAAATGGCGGCGCGGATGTCCTCGGCGCGCCGCGCGGCCTCGTCCAGCGTTACCGCCGGCAACAACAGCGCGAACTCCTCGCCGCCGTAGCGCGCCAGCAGTTCACGCTGCGGATCGCACTGCTGCGCCAGGCGTTGGGCGATGCCGCGCAGCTGCATGTCGCCCTCGAGGTGGCCGTGGGCATCGTTGTAGGCCTTGAAGTGGTCCACGTCGATCATCAGCACCGAGAGCGGGCGGCGCTGGTCGAGGCAGCGGAACCATTCGCGGCGCAGGCCGTTCTCCAGGGCGCGGCGGTTGGCGACGCCGGTGAGCGCGTCTTCGGTGACCAGTTCGGCCAACTGGCGGTTGAGCTCCTCGAGTTCACGCGTGCGCTCGGCGATGCGGGCCTCGAGTCGTCGGTTGGCGGCCAGGTAGCGCTCGGTGCGCCTGCGCACCACCCACTGGGCCAGCAGCCAACCGGCCGCCAGCACGGCCAGGCCGGCGGCGGCCCAGACCCACCATTGCTCGTACCAGAAAGGCAGGACACGGAAGCGATAGCTCAGGCCGGGCGCCATCCGCTGGTGGCCGGTGCGGCCCTCGATTTCCAGCACGTAGTCGCCGGCATCGAGCGCGCGGATGAACAGGTCGCGATCGGTCCAGTCGCTCCAGCCGGCGGTGACGCCATGCAGCTGGTACCGGAACTGCGCACCGCTTTCCATGCTTACCAGGCCGAAGCGCAAGCTGAGGCTGTGCCCGGGCTGGACCAGCACGGGACCCTCGGTGCTGCGGGTGGGCAGGGGAATCACGCGACCTTCGGGGCTGCGCGCGGAAATGACGTCGATGCCCAGCACCAGTGGCCGGAGCGCCGGCGGTTCGCTGGCCGGATCGAACTGCAGCAGGCCCGACCAGGTGGCGATGCGCAGCACGCCGTCGTGGTTCACGCGCAGGTTCGCGTAGCCCGTGGCCTGGTGGGCGCCCGGATTGAGCGCCTGCCACTGCGTTTCCCCGGCCGGCCTGAACCAGAGTTGGCGACTGGTGTAGGCGTAGGCACCGCGCGGGGTCTCTTCGACCGAGAGCTCGAAAGGGCGCTCGACCAGGGTGAAGGGCGGTGCGTCGTCGGGCAGGAAGCGTTCGCCCTGGCGGTGGAACCCGGCGCTGCCGCTGATCGCGTGCAGCACGCCGTCGAGCTTGAACACGCTGGTGCCGCGGGCAGGATCGACCACGAGGCCCTCGGCGTCGCCGATACGCGTGCGCTCGCGCACCTCGCCGCGGGCCAGGTCCACGCGCCAGCGCTGCACCGGTCCCCGGGTATCGCCGAACCACAGCTCGCCGGGCGCGGTTTCCTCCAGGCCGTTGATGCTCAGGCCCTCGAGCGGCAGGCGCGCCTGGATCCGCCAGCCGTCGGGGGCATCGCGGATCAGCAGCAGCTCTTCGTCGGCCAGGCCGAACACCAGCCCGGGATCGAAGTCCGAACGCAGCAGGCCGTACACGCCCTGGCCATCCAGCGTCAGCAGGCGGCGCGGCTGGCGCGCGCCCGGCGCCAGCACGACCAGGCCTTCGCGTATGCCCACCAGCAGGCCGCCTTCGCCCGACTGCAGGGCATAGGCCTCGAAGTCGGTCCAGCCCAGGTGTTCGCCATCGAGCCCGCGTGCGGTGTGCTCCAGCCGGATCACGCCGCGGCTGGTGGCCAACCACAGGGCGTTCTCGTGCCATTCGAAGTCGTTGGGCGTGCCCTGCATGCCCTGCGCCTGGCCGATGAAGGACCAGGGCGAGGGCATGGCCAGGCGCACGAGGTTGCCTTCGGTGGCGGCCCAGACGCCGCCTTCGTGGTCGGCGCCCAGCGCGTGCACGGCAAAGCCGCCCAGGTCGACGTACTCGCGCAGGCCCAGGCCGGCGTCCAGGCGCAGCACGGTGCCCTCCAGGCTGCCGACGACGATGCTGCCGTCGGCAAGGCCGAGCACGGTGTAGGGCCGGGCGGCGGCGACGACATCGCTGCCCTCGCCGGGGAGGTGGGTGATGACGCCGTCACGCACGCGGTGGAGGCCGTTGCCGGCGACGACCAGGATGCCGTCCTCGCGCTGCAGCACGCCGGCCACGGGAACATCGGCGAAGACCTCGCCCCCGGGCACGCGCTCGAAGCGCCCGTCGAGGAAGCGGCACAGGCCCACGCCCTGCTGCCTGAGCCACAGTTCGCCGGCGACGATGAAGAAACTGCGCGTGCCGTCGGGCAGCGGCCAACGCTGCGCCGCGCCGCCGTGGTAGGGCAGGTAGTGCAGTTGCCGATCGGCGCGGAAGTACACGCCCCCGGCGACGGGCAGCACGTCCCAGACGAGGCCGACGTGGCGCTGCGCACCGCGCAGGCCGGCGGCGTCGAGCAGATCTTCGTAGACGAGGTCGCCGCCGCCGTTGCGCGCGAGGCGACCGAAGGTGTCGTAGCCACCGACATAGATCCGGCCATCGGCGCCGCGCGCCAGCGAGCGCGCCGGCGTGCGCCCGGTGGTTTCCGTCAGGCGCCAGTCGACGCCGTCGTAGGCCAGCACGCCCTCGATGCCGCCGACGTAGAGTTCGCCTTCGCCGCCCGTGGCCAGGGCCAGGTGCCCGGGTGTCACCTGGGTCTGCTGCACGTCGAAGACCTGCATCAGCGGCGCGCCCGGGATCGTCTCCGCGGCCACGGTCGGCAGCAGGGTGAGCAGCAGGACGAGGCTGGCGGCGAGGACCGATCCCGGTTTCATGTGGAGGATTATCTCCCGTTCGCCTCCGGGAACGCGGAGTCCGGGGATAGGCGGCCTGCCGGCGCCGCGCTACGCTTCGGGCATGACCGTGCTGAGCGTGAACGTCAACAAGGTGGCGGTGCTGCGCAACTCCCGCGGCGGCGCCGAGCCGCGGGTGACGGCGGCGGCCGAGGCGGCGATCGCGGCCGGCGCGGGCGGCATCACCGTGCACCCGCGCCCGGACCAGCGGCACATCCGGCCGGGGGACGTCCAGGCCCTGGCCGCGGTGGTGGCGGGCCGGGTCGAGTACAACCTGGAGGGCAATCCGTTCGCGCCCGCGCGCGAAGGCTACCCCGGCCTGCTGGCCCTGGTGGACCAGGTGCGGCCGCAGCAGGCGACCCTGGTACCCGACGGGGACGGGCAGATCACCTCCGACCACGGCTTCGACCTGGCCCGCGATGCCGCCCGGCTGCGGCCCCTGGTGGCTGATCTCAAGCGGATGGGCACGCGGGTATCCCTGTTCGTGGATGCCGGTGCCCCGAACATCGCGCTCGCGGCGGAGATCGGCGCCGATCGCGTCGAGATCTACACCGGTCCCTACGCCGAAGCGCATGCCGCGGGCGACCCCGGGCAGGCCCTGGCGGACTGCGTCCGGACGGCCCGCGAGGCGATGGCCGCCGGCCTGGGCGTCAATGCCGGGCACGACCTGAGCCAGGCCAACCTGGGCGACTTCCTGCGCGCCGTGCCGGGCGTGCTGGAGGTGTCGATCGGACACGCCCTGTTCGGCGAAGCGCTGTACGCGGGACTGGGCCCGACGGTGCAGGCCTACCTGGAGATCATCCGCTCGGCGTCGGAGCGGCCCGGACGCGCCTGAGCGCTTCCGGGCGCCGGGGTCAGCGCATGCCCACCGTCTCGAAGCCCGCGTTGCGGGCCGCCGCCAGGGCCGTGGCCGCGGACTGGTAGTCGGCGTCGGGGTCCACGGTCAACACCAGGCCACGGCCGGGATGGGCGGCCTGCAGGTCGGCCAGGGCCGCGCGCAAACCCGGGCCCGCGACTTCGTCGCCCTCCACCAGGAACAGGCCGCCGGGGGAGACGTCCAGGCGCAAGGGCTCGGCAGTGGGCGGCTGGGGGCTGGGCTGGCTCAGCTGCAGCGGCAGCTTGAGGTCGAGCATCGGCGCGGTGACCATGAAGATCACCAGCAGCACCAGCATCACGTCCACCAGCGGGGTGATGTTGATGTCGGCGAGCGTGTGGCGGGACGGGCTTGCGGCGAAGGCCATGGCGCGGCTCCTGCGGGTGGGCTCGCCATCGTTCTACGCCCGGGACGGCAGGGCCGGCAAGCGCGGTCCCGCGGTCCGGGACAGGTGGCGCTCAGCTTCGCGCCATCGGGCAGACCGGCCGTTCGCAAAAAAAAACGCCGCCCGGGTGGGCGGCGTCGCTGCAGGGTGCGGGCCAACCGGCTCAGTTCGTGCCGGAGTCCGCGAATGCGATCTTGGCCATGCCCGCGTTCTTCGTGCGGGACAGCACCTTGGCCAGGGTTTCGTACTGCGCGTCGGGATCGGTGCGGATCTCGACGGTGGGCTGGCGGGCAATGTCCTCGCCCGCGCGCTCGGCCTCGATTTCCAGCGCCTGCTGGAGCTCGGACATCGGGATCGGCGTGCCGTTCCAGGTGACCGTGCCGCCGGCTTCGACGTTGAGCTTGATCGGCTCGGGCGGATCCTTGGGCTGCTCGGGCGGCCGGGTGGACCGCTGCGGCAGATCCACCTGGATCTGGTAGGACAGGGCGGGCGCCGTCACCATGAAGATGATCAGCAGCACCAGCATGACGTCCACGAGGGGCGTCACGTTGATGTCGGCCATCGGGCCGCCGCCGGAGTTGCTGGAGAATGCCATGGCGGTTCTACCTCAACGCTCGGGGGTGGACACGAAGCCCACCTTGCGGATGCCGGCGCGGCGCACGTTCTGCACCACCTCGTTGATCACGGCGTAACGGGTGACGTTGTCCGCACGGATGTCGACCTGCGGCTGGGGCTGGCGCTGGGCCAGCACCGCCAGGCGGGCGTCGAGCGTGTCGCGGTTGACCGGCTCGTCGTTCCAGTAGGTCTTGCCGTCCGCCGACACCGCGATGGTGATCGGCGGGATCTCGATGACCGGCTTCTTGTCCAGGGTGGCCTGGGGCAGATCGACCTTGACCTTATGCGACATCAGCGGCGCGGTGATCATGAAGATGATCAGCAGCACCAGCATCACGTCCACGAGGGGCGTGACGTTGATGTCGGCCATCGGGCCGCCACCGGAGTTGGAGGAGAAAGCCATGGCTGCGGCTCCTGGTCAGTGCCTTGCGCGACTTAGCGCTTGGCCGGCACGTCGCCGACGCGCGAACCGGTGGCGAAGAAGTCGTGCAGGTCGTGCGCGAAGGTGTCGAACTTGGAGTAGGTGTTGCGGTTCGAGCGCACGAAGGCGTTGTAGGCCAGCACCGCCGGGATCGCGACGAACAGGCCGAGCGCGGTCATGATCAGCGCCTCGCCCACCGGGCCGGCGACGGCGTCGATGGAGGCCTGGCCGGTGGCGCCGATGCGGATCAGGGCGCCGTAGATGCCCCACACGGTGCCGAGCAGGCCGACGAACGGGGCGGTGGCGCCGACGGTGGCGAGCCAGGTCAGGCCGTTCTCCATCTTGGCGCTCTCGCGGGTCACGGCCTGGCGCAGGGCGCGGTCGATGAACTCCGAGCGGTTCAGGGCGTCGACCAGGCGGCTGCCCTCGTGGCGCTGGTGGTGGGCGGCGGCCTGGGCGCAGTCCAGGGCGATCTTGGAGAACGGCTCGTTGGCCGGCTGCTCTTCCATGAAGCGGATCGCGTCCTGGGCGTTCGGGGTCTCCCAGAAGGTGCGCACGACGGTGTCGGCGCGCTTGGAGATCACGGCGTTCTTGATGGCGTTGACGATCGTGTACCACCACGAACCGACGGACATGACGACGAGCATGATGAACACGACCCAGGAGACGAAGAACTCGCCCGGGTCGGCAATCATCTCGTGCATCATGTTGGAGAAGCCCATCTTCGACAGGGCTTCGGCGTTGTTTGCGGCGCCACCAGCGGCGGCGGCGGCGGTCAGAAGGATGTCCTGCAGCATAAAGGGTGCCTTTCTAGGGTGATGAACCGTTGCGGGTTGGTCTTGGAATCACTTAGCCGGGATTGAACGTGACCGGCACGAGCACGTCGCCGCCCACCTTCTGGCCGTTTCGCATGCCGGGGTTGAACCGCCAGCGGCGCGCGGCGTCCATGGCCGCACGGTCCAGGTTTCGGTTGCGGCTCGACTTGTGGACGTTAACGTCGAGGACGTTGCCGTTCGCGTCGATGGTCACGCGCAGCATGACCGTACCGCCGACGCCCTGGCGGAACTCCTGGGGAGGATACCGGGGCGGGTTGAGGGCGCGGCCGCTGATGTCTTCCGACGGCGCGAAGTCGGCCGGGGGCGCAGGCGGGGCCGGCGGGGCCGGCGGCGGCGCTTCGATGTCGATCGGGCTCGGGTCGTCGAACACCACCGGCGGCTCTTCGGGCGGCGGCGGGACCGGGCTCGGCTTGGGCTGTTCGATGATGCGCTGGATGACCTTGGGCGGCTCCGGCGGCGGCGGCGGCGGCGGCGGGGGCGGCGGCGGCGGCTCGATGAAGCTCACCATCGTCGTCTCTTCCTTCGCGGCGGCCTTCTCCGGCGGATTCACCGGGGCCATCATCAACATGAACGCAACCGCATGCAGGCCCACGGCGAACGTATTGCCGCCGATGCGTGCCCAGCTGATGCCCTGGGGCGGTTGTTCGTAGTACCTGTAGTTCTTGTCCGTCATGCGGGTGCCGGCTCGGGCTCTCGTTCTGTCGGCGTCAGGCGCCGCGGGCCCGCCGGGACCCGGCGGGAACCTGTAAGCTTATAGCAAGGGGGCGGGTTTACCAACCGCTCAGCGGGAGAGCTGGGCGAGGGCCTTTCGGGCCTGTTCCGCGGTCTTCGGATCCTTCGCGGCCTCTTGGTACGCCTGGCGCGCGCCCGCCATGTTGTCGCTGTAGAACTCCGCGCGGGCGATGACCATCCAGGCCTCGCCGGGGTTGGCGATGCCCTTGGAAATGGCCAGATGCCCGGCCTCCTTGGCCTCGGCATTGCGGTCTTCCTGCCCCAGCACCTGGGCGAGGAACAGGGCCAGGTCACCGTTGTCGGCCAGCGGCGCACCGGTCTTGGCGGCGTTGATGGCCCCCTCGATGTTGTCGCTGAAGTACAGGGACTGGGACAGGATGGTGTAGGTCTGGCCGTCCTTGGGCAGCAGGCCCTTGGCCAGGCCTTCCTCGATCACGGCCGCGGCGTCCTTCTCGCGCTGCATGCCGTAGTACGTGGAGTAGAGGCGGCGGTAGTCGTCGGCCGTGGACAGCAGGCCCTTGGCCTTGGCCTGCTCGAGCAGGGCCACCGCCTTGTCGCTCTGCTCGGTATTGCCGTACAGGGCGGCGAGGTTGAGCAGGTGGCGCTTGTCCTCCGGGTGGCGGCGGACCAGCTCCTCGGCGATGGTGATCGCCGCGGCCTCGTTGTCGGTCTCGGAGTAGGCCTGCATCAGCATGACCGGGACCTGTTCGAGCTTGCCTTCCTTGTCCAGGTCCAGCGCCTGCTTGAGCGGGCCAACGGCCTGGGCATAGTCGCCGGCATTGAAGTAGCTGCCGCCCAGGAGCATGTAGACCTGCGGGTCCTGGGTCTTGGTCTCGTCGATCAGTCGCTTGATGGTGGCCGAGGCTTCCTCGAAGCGGTCCGAATTGAGGTACACCGAGCCCAGGCTCAGCATCGCCGAGTAGTGGTTGTCGTTCGACAGCACGTTGAGCTCGACGGCCTTGGCCAGGTACTCGGCCGCCAGGTCGTCCTGGCCCAGGTCGTTCGCGGCGCTGCCGCCCAGCAGGTAGGCCATGGCCTTGTCGAATTCCTTGGCGCGCTCGTTGCCGATGATCTCCTGCGCGGCCGCGAGGGTCTGCTCTTCCTTGCCGTCTTCGCCGTAGGCCTTCTGCAGGCGTTCGACGGGCTTGGCCAGGCGCGGGCTGAAGCTCAGGCCCGGATCCTCGCGGGTCGCTTCCGGATACAGTGCCTGGGGCTTGTCGCGGCCCGAGGAACGACGCTGTGCGTCGGCATCGCCGGCGGCGAACGACGCGGCCAGCAGGACGGTGACGGCCAGCGTGAGCGGATGTAGTGCCTTCATGGGAAAACTCCTGGAAGCCGCACCGTCCGGCGCGGTCTGGGTCGCCAAGGGTAAGGGGGAAAGCGTCGGCGGCTCAAGACAGGCCTGGCCGGTTTGTCCCTTCGGTGCCGTATAGAGCGCCTCTTGGGGCGAAGGATGGCGTGCCTTGCGCGGCCAGGTCTTAAAACCGCGTTAAGTCCCCCGGGACCGTTCAGCCCGTGGTGGGAAAGTTCGCGACCGAGAAAGCCACCCGTTCGGACGGATCCCGCGACAGCCCCCCGGCCTCGCGCAGCGCCTCGACCTTGCGCAGGCGATGCTCCAGGCCGTTGCCGTTGGCCATCTGGATCGCCAGGCCGGGCCGCGCATTGAGCTCGAGGATCAGCGGGCCCTTGTCGCGGTCGAGCACGAAGTCCACGCCCACGTAACCCAGCCCCGACAGCTCGTAGCAGCGCGAGGCCATCTCCAGCAGGTGCTGCCACTGCGGGATCTGCAGGCCG
>JAYRTA010000003.1:0-4251 GCA_041919875.1 Arenimonas sp. | reverse complement strand
TGGTGTGTTCGGTGTCGGGGTGCTCACGGATGATCTCGGTGCCCCAGACGCCGCGCTTGGTCCGGCCGGTGGGGATGTCGATGCCCACGCCGATCGCGCCCTGGTGCAGGTTGGCCTTGCCGTCCGAGAGCCGGGTCGGCAGGCGGATCATCGCCATTACCGGGTAGCCCAGGAAGACGATGATGCGCACGTCGGGCACGCCCTTGTAGCTGACCTTGTCGAAGATCGGGTCGAACTGCACGCAGTACTCGACGATCAGGTGGTCGGGCTGGCCGCCCAGCGAGAACAGGCCCGAGAGGCCATTGCTGAGGTGGTGCTCGAACTCGTCGCGCGACATCAGCGAACCGCTGGCGCGCCGGTACTTGTCGCCGCGCCGGCCATTGATCACCAGGATGCCGTCGCCGCCGGAGCCGTGCGCCGGCTTGACCACGAAACTGTCGCGGCCCTCGAGCTTCTTGTGCAGCTCGGCGATCTCGTGTTCCTCGCGCACCACGGCGTACAGGTCGGGCACGGGCAGGCCGGCCTTGAGGGCCAGCTTCTTGGTCAGCAGCTTGTCGTCCACGCGCGGGTAGAACTTGCGCGGGTTGTGCATCAGCACGTAGTGGGCATTGCGCTGGCCGATCCCGACCAGGCCGATCCGGCGCAGGCGCTTGGCGATCTGGAAGGGGTTGAAGAAGGCCATGGCTCAGGCCTTGCCGTCGGGCGACTCGGCGGCGGCCGGTGGCGGCGCGATCGGGTCGGGATCGCGGGCCAGGGCGCGGAACCGGAACAGTTCGTTGAGGCGATAGCCCGAGTAGCGGCCCAGCAGCAGGGCGAAGGCGAACAGCACCAGCAGCACTTCGGGGTAGACGAACACGAAGTGCTCCAGCGGCGGCCAGCTCATCACGATGTAGGCCAGCGCGGCGACGATCAGGGTGCCGATGCCTTCGCGGATGGCCGTGCCGGCGCCGCGCTCGTCCCAGGCCACCGACATGCGTTCGATGGTCATGGCCATGATCACCATCGGGAACAGGGCCACGCTCAGGCCGACCTCGATGCCCAGCCGGTTGGAGACCACGCTCACCGCGGCCATCAGCAGCACGACCAGGATCAGGATGGCGGTCAGGCGCGGGACCAGCAGCAGGCGCAGCCGCTCGAGGTAGAAGCGCACCAGCAGGCCCGCGCCCACCACCACCACGAACAGGCTGACGCCGGCGACCAGGGCGGTCTCGCGGAAGGCCAGGGCGATCAGCACCGGCATGAAGGTGCCGTAGGTCTTCACGCCGACCAGGTTGCGCAGCAGCAGCATGATGAAGGCGCCGATCGGCACCATCAGCAGGATGCGGTAGGTTTCCTGGGCCTGCAGCGGCAGGCTGAGCAGCGAGTAGGCGACCAGGTTGGCGTCCTTCACTTCCAGGCGGCGCTCGGCGATCGCCATCGCGTCGGCGAGGTTGCGGCCGATGCTGAAGGCGAGGGTGGACGGCGGCGCGCCTTCGATGTCGAGCACCGGCTTGCCGCTGGTGCTCCAGACCAGCAGGTCGGGCGGCATGCCTTCGGCGCCGGTGCGCGGGTCGATCATCGTCCAGGCCAGGCCGTCGTGCACCAGCAGCCAGGTCTTGAGGCGGCCGTCGCCTTCACCGCCCTGCTCGGTCAGGTGCAGGCCGTGCACCACGCGCGAGGGAATGTTGCGGGTGGCCAG
Source organism: Arenimonas sp. (assembly GCA_041919875.1). Lineage (GTDB taxonomy): Bacteria > Pseudomonadota > Gammaproteobacteria > Xanthomonadales > Xanthomonadaceae > Arenimonas. The sequence goes on along the minus strand of JAYRTA010000003.1, from coordinate 2,573 downwards.
CAGTTCGACCACGAAGCGCGTGCGCGCCTCGTCGCTGTCGCCGTAGCGTTCGGCCAGCAGCTGCACTTCCTGGCCCGGTGCGCTTTCGTTGAGACGGCGGATCAGTTCCCGGGCGTAGGTGATGGTGTTGGAGGAGCGGTCGCGGACGGCGTCGAGCAGGGTCTGCGCCGCGGTGGCGAAGGGCTCCTCCAGCTCGGGCGGGGTGGCGATGACCGGGTCGAAGTCGAAACTGACCGGTTCGCGGTCTTCCGAGCGCACGAAGGTGGCGCGGTAGTAGAGGTCCTGTTCGCCCAGGGCACGTCGGGTGGCCCACTGCACCTCGCGGCCCTCGGCGCCGGCTTCGGACAGGTCGGAGTAGCCGCGGGCGATCAGGCGCTCGTTGAGGCGGGTCCAGCCGGGCGTGGCCTGCGGCAGCTGCAGGGTCACGGTGTTGGCGCCGCGGCGCGGCTGGTATTCCACGTGGGCCTGGACGGTCCAGACCTGCACCCGGGCGTCGGGCTGCAGCGGGAACTTGAGCACGTCCCACTTGTAGAACATCGCCGACAGGGCGACGGCGATGATGGCGAGGGCCAGCAGGTAGAGGTGCTTCTTGCTCATGTCGCGTCCGAAGGCGATCCGGCTCCCCCGCCGGTGGGCGCCCTACGGCGCCGGAAGAGTGTAACTCCGGGGCTAGGTGGCCGTGGCAAGCATGAGCCCGACGGCGCAGGCATTGCACACGGCGTGGGCGGCGACCGCGGCCCAGTAGCGGCCGGTGCGCAGGTAGACCAGGCCGAAGCCGACACCCATGCCCACGTACAGCAGGACGGTCAGCAGCCAGGCCAGGACGCCGGCTTCGCCGGGCCAGATCTCGTGCAGGGAGGCGAACACCAGCGAGGTCAGCACCAGGCCCGCGACGGGCCGGCGGTGCAGGGCGAAACGGCGCAGCAGCACGTGCCGGAACAGCAGCTCCTCGGCCAGGGGCGCGACCAGCACGATCATGGTGATCGCCAGCCCGGGCGTCTGCACGAACAGCTTGTGCAGGGGTTCGGCATTGCTCGGTTCCAGGCCCTGGCCCAGGCTGGCGGACAGGGCGGCCATGCCCAGCGCATAGGCCTGGATCAGCACGCCGGCCAGCGCGGCCAGGCCGAAGGCCGGCCCCGGCCGCATCGCCGGCAGCGGCCGGGCGAGGCTTCCACGGCGAAAGGCCCAGCTCGCGAGCGCCGCGGCCAGCATGGCGAAGATGGCGGCGACGACCAGGGTGGGCATCATCTGCGCGAGGCGACGCTCCATCGCGGCTTCGGTGGCCAGGGCGTCGGGGGACGTCGCCATGGCGTAGAACACCACGGGAACGACCATCAGCAGGGTCGAGACGATGAAGCACAGGCCCGCCACCAGGAAATCCACCGTGGCCTGGCGCAGCAGGCCCGGCGGCGCCGGCGCATCGACCGGCGGCGGCATCGTCGCCGGCGGGGCCGCCGCGGGGAGCGGCGGCGGCGGGACCTCAGACATCGAGGTTGGCGACGCGCAGGGCGTTGTCTTCGATGAACTCGCGACGCGGCTCGACCACGTCACCCATCAGGGTGCTGAAGATCTGGTCGGCGGCGACGGCGTCCTCGATGCGCACCTTGAGCAGGCGGCGCGTCTCGGGGTTGACGGTGGTTTCCCACAGCTGCTCGGGGTTCATTTCGCCCAGGCCCTTGAAGCGCTGGATCATGCGGCCCTTCTTGGCCTCTTCCAGCAGCCATTCCTGCACCTGCAGGAAGCGCGCCACCGGCTGGCTGCGGTTGCCGCGGCTGATGCTGGCGCCGGGCTGCAGCAGGCCATCGAGCGCGGCGGCGACTTCGGTGACCTGGCGCAGTTCGCCGCCCAGCAGCTGGTTGGCCGGCAGCACCTGCACCGAGGACAGGCCGTGGTGCAGCTTGTTCACCAGCAGCGCGGCGGGCGGGCCGTCTTCGCTGCCGGGCTGCACCGAGATGGCGTAGCGCGGGCGGCCCAGGCCGCTGGCGTTGAGGCGACGCTCGAGTTCGGCGCACCAGCCGTCGAGCGCGCCGGCGCTGGCGAATTTCTCGGCCGACAGCGGCGGCATCTCCAGCATCGCCTCGAGCACGGCGCCGTCGACGCGGTGCGCGAAGCGCGGCAGCAGTTCGCGCGCGGCGGTGAAGTCGATCAGCAGCTTCTCCAGCGCGGTGCCCGAGACCGGCGGCGCGCCTTCGGCCGGGCGCAGTTCGGCGCCTTCGACGGCGTTGTTGGCGAGGTAGGCGTTGAGCGCCGCGTCGTCCTTGAGGTAGAGCTCGTTCTTGCCCTGCTTGAGCTTGTACAGCGGCGGCAGGCCGATGTAGACGTGGCCGCGCTCGATCAGCTCCGGCATCTGCCTGTAGAAGAAGGTGAGCAGCAGGGTGCGGATGTGCGAGCCGTCCACGTCGGCGTCGGTCATGATGATGATGCGGTGGTAGCGCAGCTTGTCCGGGTTGTACTCGTCCTTGCCGATGCCGGTGCCGAGCGCGGTGATCAGCGTGCCGACCTCGGCGCTGGAGAGCATGCGGTCGAAGCGCGCGCGCTCGACGTTGAGGATCTTGCCGCGCAGCGGCAGCACG
>JAYRTA010000002.1:5307-22492 GCA_041919875.1 Arenimonas sp. | reverse complement strand
CTCCACCTCGCGCCAGCTCGACCCGAACGTGATCGGCAACGAGCACTACGACACCGCGCGCCGCGTGCAGGCCACGCTGCAGAAGTACAAGGAGCTCAAGGACATCATCGCGATCCTGGGCATGGACGAGCTGTCGGAAGAGGACAAGCAGGTCGTGGCGCGCGCGCGCAAGGCCGAGCGCTTCTTCTCCCAGCCCTTCCACGTGGCGGAAGTCTTCACCGGCTCCCCGGGCAAGTACGTCACGCTCAAGGAGACCATCCGCGGCTTCCGCATGATCGTCGACGGCGAGTGCGACCACCTGCCCGAGCAGGCGTTCTACATGGTCGGTGGCATCGACGAGGCCTTCGAGAAGGCCAAGAAGATGGGCGCGGCTGCGTAAGAAGCGCCCACTCCCCGGCCCTCTCCCGCACGCGGGAGGGGGAGCCAAACCAGGAACAAGACCATGACCAGCACCATCCGTTGCGACATCGTCAGCGCCGAGGAAGAGATCTTCCGCGGCGACGTGCAGATGGTCGTGGCCACCGGCGAGATGGGCGAGCTCGGCATCGCGCCGCGCCACGCCCCGTTGATCACCCGCCTCAAGCCGGGCCAGGTCCGCGTCACCCTCGCCAACGGCGAAGAGCAGAACTTCTACGTTTCCGGCGGCATCCTCGAGGTGCAGCCGCAGGTGGTGACGGTGCTGACCGACACCGCCATCCGCGCCGCCGACCTCGATGAGGCCAAGGCGCAGGAAGCCAAGGCCGAAGCCGAGCGCATCCTGGCCAACCGCGGCGAGGCGATGGAAATCGCCGAAGCCCAGGCCAAGCTGGCCGAGGCCATGGCGCAGCTGCAGGCGCTCGAACGGCTCCGCAAGAACCTCAAGCACTGAGCCCGGCCTCGCGTCGTGCGCCCCGGAACGCCGGCCCCGTGCCGGCGTTTCGCGTTTATGCAACACTCGCCGCGGGGAGGAGGGCATGGCCGAGCAGTACAGCGGGACCGACAACCTCGAGGTGATGGAGGAGGCGGTCAACTACAACGCCTTCGTCGCACGGCTGGTGACCGACGCTGCCCGACCGGGCGAGCGTCTGCTCGATTTCGGCGCGGGCACCGGCACCTTCGCCCAGCGCGTCCGCGACGCCGGTTGGCCGCTGGTGTGCGTCGAGGCCGACGCGGACCTGTGCGGCCGCCTGCGCGCCCAGGGCTTCCAGACCCATGCCTCGCTCGCGGCGGTTCCGCCGCAGGGCATCGACTATGCCTACTCGCTCAACGTGCTCGAGCACATCGAGGACGACCGGGCCGCGCTGGCCGCCCTGCACGACGTGCTGCGCCCCGGCGGCCGCCTGGGCATCTACGTGCCGGCCTTTCCGGTGCTGTTCTCGGCGATGGACCGCAAGGTCGGCCACTTCCGCCGCTATCGGCGGCGCGAGCTGATGGACAAGGTGGCCGGTGCCGGCTTCGAGCTGCAGCGCTGCGACTACGTCGATTCCCTGGGCTTTGCCGCGGCCCTGGCCAACAAGTACTTCGGCCGCCGCGACGGCGGCATCGATCGCGCCGCCGTCCGGATCTACGACCGGGCCGTGTTCCCGCTCAGCCGCGTGTGCGATCGCCTGCTGGCCCGCGTGGTGGGCAAGAACTTCTGGCTGATCGCCCGCCGGCCGCCTGTTTCCTGAACACCCAGAACCGCAGGGACAGGAAGCTCATCACCGCCAGGCAGGCCTCCACCATCGGTTTGGCCAGCCAGGCCGCGCCCAGGCCGTGCGCATCGGCAAGCTGCTTGAGCAGCACCGTGCCCAGCACCGTCAGCGTCACCCAGGTGGTGAGGAAGCGCGCCAGCCGCCCCCAACTCAGGCGGTGCCCGTTGCCGTCGGCGAAGGTGTAGGTGCCGTGCAGCCAGAAGCCCAGCAGCATCACGCAGGTGCGGCTGATGGGGTTGGCGATGGCGGTGTCCACGCCGGCGGCGGTGAGGGCGATGAAGCCCAGCGAGTCCAGCGCCAGCTGGAGCAGCCCCACGGCGATATAGCGGAAACCCTGCCTGGCCCAGGCAGGGGGACGGATGATCGGCATGGCCGGACTTTACCACCGGCTCCGGGGCCGGGCGCGCCGGATTGCTACCATGCACCTGCCCTCACCGCCGGCCACGCCCATGTCCGAAGCCCCCCTGCACGTGATCATCCTCGCCGCCGGCGAGGGCAAGCGCATGAAATCCCGTCGCCCCAAGGTGCTCCAGCCCGTCGCCGGCCGCCCGATGCTGGCGCACGTGCTCGACACCGCGCGCGCGCTGGGCGCGGCCGGCATCCACGTGGTGTACGGCCACGGCGGCGACCAGGTGCGCGCCGCCTTCGCCGCGCAGGCCGACCTGCACTGGGCCGAACAGGCGCGCCAGCTCGGCACCGGCCACGCCGTGCTGCAGGCCATGCCGGGCGTGCCCGATGGCGCCACCGTGCTGGTGCTGTACGCCGACGTGCCCCTGATCGGCCTGGAAACCTTGCGCGGCCTGCTGCAGGCCGGCGCCGGCCGCCTGGCCGTGCTCACCGAGGCCCTGGTCGACCCGACCGGCTACGGCCGCGTGCTGCTGGGCGACGACGGCCACGTGCAGGCCATCGTCGAGCAGCGCGATGCCGACGAGGCCCAGCGCGCCATCCGCCTGGTCAATACCGGCGTCATCGTCGCGCCCGCCGCCGACCTGCGCCGCTGGCTGGCGGCGCTGGGCAATCACAATGCCCAGGGCGAGTACTACCTCACCGACATCTTCGCGATGGCGCGTGCCGAGGGCCGCGCCGCCGCGCATGCCGCCTGCCGCGTCCCCGGCGAAGCCGAAGGCGCCAACGACCCGGTGCAGCTGGCCCGCCTCGAGCGCGCGCACCAGCGGCGCGTGGCCGAGGCCCTGATGCATGCCGGCGTGCGCCTGGCCGATCCCGCCCGGCTGGACGTACGCGGCCAGGTGCAGGCCGGCATGGACGTCGAGATCGACGTGGACGTGGTGCTCGAAGGCCGCGTCGTGCTGGGCGACGACGTGCGCATCGGGCCCTTCTGCCGCCTGCGCGACGTCGAACTGGGCGCCGGCACCGTGGTCGCCGCCCACAGCGACCTCGAGGGCGTGGTCGCGGGCGGCGGCTGCACGATCGGCCCCTTCGCCCGGCTGCGCCCGGGCACCGAACTGGCCGAGGGCGTGCACATCGGCAACTTCGTGGAAACCAAGAAATCGCGCCTGGGCGCCGGCAGCAAGGCCAACCACCTGAGCTACCTCGGCGACGCCGAGATCGGCCAGCGCGTGAACATCGGCGCCGGCACCATCACCTGCAACTACGACGGCGTGAACAAGTCCACGACCACCATCGGCGACGGTGCCTTCATCGGCTCCAATTCCTCGCTGGTCGCGCCGGTCGAGATCGGGGCCGACGCGACCATCGGCGCCGGCTCGGTGATCGGCAAGCCCGCGCCGGCCGGCAAGCTGACGGTGGCGCGCGCCCGCCAGGTCACGCTCGACGGCTGGCAGCGCCCCCGCAAGCGCTGAACCCCATGCCCGCAGGAGCGCCTGCAGGCTCGTTCCCGTTTCCTGCTCCGGACCTGTCGCGCCAGGAGGCGCTGCCGCGGGGGCGTCAGGCGGAGTCGCCGGTGGGCAGCACCAGGGACACGGCCAACCCGCCGCCCTCCCGATTGGCCAGGCCGATGCGGCCGCCGTGCGCCTCGGCGATTTCCCGCGCCAGGGCCAGGCCCAGCCCGGTGCCGCTGCGCTTGGTCGAGTAGAACGGCACCAGGGCATTGGCCAGCACGGCCTCGCTCATGCCGGTGCCGCGGTCGAGCACCTCGATGCGCAGCAGGCCGGGGGCCTGCCGCACGCGCAGGACAACCTCCGCGGGGCCCGATCCGGATTCGTGCGCGTTCTTGATCAGGTTCAGCAGCGCCTGCTCCATCTGCGGCAGGTCGAGGCGGCTGGCGGCCTCCGGCAGCGCCCCGTCCACCGAGAATTCGACCTGGCTGCGCAGGCGCTCGACGAACAGCGGCCAGGACACCGGTTCGAGCCGCGGCGAGGGCAGCTTGGCGAAGCGCGCATAGCCGCGGATGAATCCCTCCAGGTGCCGCGCGCGTTCCTCGATGGTGGCGAAGATGGACTCCAGGCGCTGGTACTGCGCGCGGCGGGTCAGTTCGGCGCCCGAATGCGCCAGCGAGGCCACCGGCGCCAGCGAGTTGTTGAGTTCGTGGCTGATCACCCGGATCACCTTTTTCCAGGTCTGCACCTCCTGCCGGCGCAGTTCGCTGGTGAGCTGGCGCAGCAGCAGCAGTTCGTGCGGCCGGCCATTGAGCCGGAAGCCGCGCCGCGCCAGGTGGAAAACGTCCTCGTCCTCGCCGTTGCCCACCGCGAACAGGCCATCGCCGCCGCGGGCCATGGCCTCGCGCAGCGCCGGATCGGCGCCGGCCAGCAGGGCCTCCAGCGCCATGCCCTCGAGCTTGCGCCCGGCGTTGAGCAGGCGTCGCGCGGCGAGATTGCCGTAGACCACGTGCCCGCCTTCGCCCACCAGCAGCATCGCCACCGGCGTGTTCTGAACCATGGTGTCGAGCAGCAGCTCGCGCTGCACCAGCTGCAGCCGTTGCTCGCGCAGCACCGCGCCCAGCTCGTTGTGGGCCTGCACCAGGTCGCCCAGTTCGTCGCGGTGGCGCCAGCGCAGGCCGAAGCTGAAGTCGCCGTCGCGGTAGCTCAGGGCCGTGCCGGCCAGCGCCCGGAAGAGCGACAGCACCGGCGCGGCGATCCGGCGCATCAGCAGCAGGCCGATCACCAGCGCGCCGCCCACGCCGCCGGCCGCCGCCAGCACGTAGTCGTCGAGCAGGGCATGCAGCCCCAGCGCGAGCCCGATGCCGGCCACCGACGCCGCCAGGCTGGCCAGGGCCAGCCAACCGGCGATCGAGCGGCGTGGCGACGGCATGCTCAGGGCCGGGCGATGCCCAGCCGCTCCATGCGCCGGTACAGCGCCTGCCGGCTCAGACCGAGTTCGGCGGCGGCCTGCGCGACGATGCCGCCGGCGCGCGCCAGCGCCTGCTCGATCGCGGCGCGGTCGGGCTCGGCCTCGGTCGTGGCGGCCATGGCCTGGGCGGCGGCCGGCAGGCCCAGGTCGCCGGCACCGATGGTGTCGCCGGCGCTGAGCAGGCTCGCCCGCTGCATCACGTTCTTGAGCTCGCGCACGTGGCCGGGCCAGGCGTGCTGGAGCAGGGCGGTCACGGCGTCGTCGCCCAGGCGCTTGCCGGGCGCGAGGAAGTGCTGGGCCAGGGGCAGGATGTCACGCGGCCGGTCGGCCAGCGCCGGCAGCCGGATCTCGATGAGGTTCAGGCGGTAATAGAGGTCCTCGCGGAAGCTGCCGGCGCGGATCATCGCCGTCAGGTCGGCGTTGGTGGCGCTGATCACGCGCACCGAGACCTGCTTCTCGCGGTTCGAGCCCAGGCGCGAGAAGCGCCCGGTCTCGAGCACGCGCAGCAGCTTCATCTGGCCTTGCGGCGGCAGGTTGCCGATCTCGTCGAGGAACAGCGTGCCGCCGTCGGCCGCTTCGAACTTGCCCTCGCGCGCCTTGCCGGCGCCGGTGTACGCGCCGGCCTCGGCGCCGAACAGTTCGGCCTCGATCAGCTCGCTCGGCAGCGCGCCGCAGTTGAGCGTGATGAAGGGCCCGCCCTTCACCGAGGAATTGGCCTGCACGATCTCGGCGATCTTCTCCTTGCCCGAGCCGTTGGGCCCGGTGATCAGCACGGGCACCTCGGCGCGCGCGACCTGGCAGGCCAGGCTGAGCACGCGCTCCATCGCCGGGTCGGCCCAGACCAGGCCGCGCAGGTCGTACTGGCGCTCCAGGGCATGCCGCTGGCGGCGCTCCTGGCCCGCGCGTTCGGCCAGCGAGCGCGTGGCCTGGCCCAGTTCCAGCAGGTTGCCGACCGTGGCCAGCAGCTTGCGGTCGTCCCAGGGCTTGGCGAGGTAGTCGGCGGCGCCGGCGCGCACCAGGTCCACCGCCGACTCCAGGTGCGTCCAGGCCGTGAGCAGGATCACCGGCAGGGCCGGGTGCGCCGCGCGGATGGCCTTGAACAGCGCCAGCCCTTCTTCGCCCGAGGTCGTGTCGGCGGTGAAGTTCATGTCCTGGATCACCAGGTCCACCGGCTGCCGCCGGAGCAGGGCCAGGCCCTCCTCCGGCGACGCCGCGTGCAGCGTGCGCAGGTCATGCAGCGAGAACAACACGTCCAGCGCAGTGGCGACGGCCGGGTTGTCGTCGATCACCAGGATGGTCGAGGCCGGGGCAGGGGGCATGCGCCTAGCCTACCGTCAGGCGGTGCGGGTGGCGATGGCCGGCGGCACCGCGGCCGCGCGCCAGGCCGGGCCCAGCACCGCCAGCAGGCCCAGGACCCACATCACCGCCATCGTCGCGCCCAGGTAGCCGACCGGCAGGCGCGGGATGCTCAGTTCGCTGACCAGGAAGTTGTTCAGCGCCAGCGCCAGGCCCACGCCGGCGATCACGCCGCCGGTGGTGATCAGCACGTTCTCGACCAGGAAGTAGCGCAGGATGTCGCCCTTGCGGGCACCGATCGCCCGGCGCACGCCGATCTGCTTGCGGCGCTGGTTCACCCACAGGCTGGCCATGCCGACGATGCCGCTGGCGGTGATGAGCAGCAGGAAGCCGGTGACCGCGGTCAGCAGGCCGGCCATCAGCCGTTCGCCGGCGTAACGCTGCTCGCGGATCCGCGACAGGGTGCGGTTGCTCAGCAGCACGCGGTCGTTGCGCAGGGCCACCAGGGTCTTCTCCACCTGGGCCATCACCTGGTCGCGGCGGCCGGGCTCGGTGCGCACGGCGTAGCGGGTGAAGGGGTCGAGGTAGCGGATCGGCAGGATCAGGCTGTACTGGTTGGCGGGGCCGGTCTGGGCCCAGGGCGTCTGCAGGCTGGCCACGACGCCGACCACCTGCAGCGGCGGCGCGCCGTCGCCGCCGCCCAGGTACAGGGTCTTGCCGATCACGGAGGCTTCGTCCGGCCACAGCGCACGCGCCAGGGCCTGGGTGATGATCACCACCTGCGCCTGGTTGCGGTCCTTCTCCGGGTCGCTCTCGATCACTTCCGTGGGCAGGAAGTCGCGGCCCTGCACCAGCTCGAGCCCGAAGGTCTCGACCAGCGAGTCGGGGCTGAAGTACTGGCCGGCGTTGATGTTCGACGGCTGCTGGCCGGGTTCGGTGGTCAGGCCGCCGACGCTCCAGCCCGAACGCGCCATCGGCACCTGGTTCACCCAGGCCGCCGACTCCACGCCGGGGATGGCGCGGATCGCCTCCATGTCCTGCATCTGCATGCCCTTGACGTCGCCGACCGGGCGGTGCGGATAGAAGCGGACCTCGGAGAGGTTGAGCTCGTCCACGCCGCTGGGTCGGGCGGCCGTGGCCATGCGGTCCTGGATGATGTACAGCGCGTTGCAGACGATGGCCAGGGTCAGGGCCACCTGGGCGGCGATCAGCAGCGGCGCGGTCTTGGCGCGCAGCATCGCCGAGAGGATCGGGCGGATTTCCATGGCGGTCTCCTTACTGGCTCTTGAGTTGCATCGCGGGCACCACCTGGCAGGCGCGCCAGGTGGGCAGCAGGCCGGCGACGATCGCCGCGGCCACCGACAGCGCCACCGCCACGGCCAGCATCGGGCCGTCGAGGTGGGTCAGCTGGGCGATGCCCTGGTTGAAGTTGCGGATGAAGGCCAGCGCGGCGAGCGTGAGGCCGACGCCGACGCCGGCGCCGACCAGGCCGATCACCGCGGCCTCGGTCAGGTACTGGCGGAAGATGTCGCCGCGCGAGGCGCCCAGGGCCCGGCGCACGCCGATCTCGCCGGGGCGCGCGCTGAACTTGGCCAGCAGCAGGCCGACCGTGTTCACCAGGCACACCAGCAGGAAGCCCAGGGACAGCCAGGTCGAGGTGCGGGTGTCGTCGTTGACCACCTCGCGCACGTCCAGCCATTCGCGCACGTCGTACAGCCGGTTGTTGACCGGGCGCGGCATGCGGTTGAGCGCCTTCTGCTCGTTCACGTACGCGACCATGAAGTCGGCGTAGCGCTGGCGGTCGGCGGCGGACTCGAGCTCGACCCACAGCTGCACCCACACGCACTCGGAGCCGACCAGGCCGCGGAAGCCGGGCTCGGACGGATTGGAGCTGCAGTTGACGTTGCCGTTCACGCCGACCTCCTCGGAGATCGCCGTGCGGTAGGGGATGAACACGTCCTCGCTGGTGTCGAAGCTGCCGCTGCCGATCAGGCGGTAGAACTTCGGTACCGGGTTCCAGGTGTCGATCACGCCGACCACCTGGTAGTCCTTGTCGCTCATGCGCACCGAGCGGCCGACCGGGTCCTCGCCCTCGCCGAACACCCGCTCGGACAGTTCGCGGCTGATCACGGCCACGCGCGTGCCGCGGCTGTCGTCGTCGGCGCTCCAGGCCTGCCCGTGCAGGAAGGGCACGTCGAACATGGCGAAGAAGTCCCGGCCCACGGCCACGCCGTCGGTGAAGAAGGGCGGCAGGTCGGGGCGGCCCGAATCGATGGCCGGGCCGATGCCGTAGAGCGGCGTCTGGCGCACGCCCTCGGCGCGCTCCCAGAGCGCCACCGCGTCCCGGTGGGTCAGCTGGTCGGGCGGCTCCGGGTTGGTGTCGGGGTTGTCGGCGGGCTCGTTGTCGACCAGGGGCGCGAACAGCCGGTCGGACTTGTGCGGGATCGGGTCGCCCGACATGCCGCGCAGCAGGGTGAGGGTGGTCATGCTGGCGGCGACGCCGACCGAGAGGGTCAGCACCATCAGCACCGTCAGCACCGGGTTGCGGCGCAGGCTGCGGAAGCCCAGCCCGAGGTAGTAGCGGAACATGGTCGACTCCTCAGGCCTGGGCCTGCGCCGCGGCGGCGGCGAGGGCGCGGTGGGTCTCGTGGGTCAGGTCGCTGACCTGGCCGTCGATGATGTGCACGTTGCGCTGGGCGCGGGCCGCCAGCTCCGGGTCGTGGGTCACCATCAGGATGGTGGTGCCGCCGGCGTTGATCTCCTCGAGCAGCTCCATCACGCCGCGCGCCATCTGCGAGTCCAGGTTGCCGGTCGGCTCGTCCGCCAGCAGCACCTTCGGCGAGCCGGCCAGCGCGCGGGCGATCGCCACGCGCTGCTGCTGGCCGCCCGACAGCTCGGCCGGGTAGTGCTTCATGCGCGAGGCCAGGCCGACCTGGGCCAGGGCCTCCTCGATGCGCTTCTTGCGCTCGGCGGCGTTGAAGCCGCGGTAGCGCAGCGGCACGTCGACGTTGTCGAACAGGTTGAGGTCGGGGATCAGGTTGAAGCCCTGGAAGATGAAGCCGATCTTCTCGTTGCGCAGGCGCGAGCGGGCGTCGTCGCCCAGGCCGCGAACGTCCACGCCGTCGAGCCAGTACTCTCCGCCGGTGAATTCCTCGAGCAGGCCGGCGATGTTGAGGAAGGTGGTCTTGCCCGAGCCCGAGGGGCCGGTGACGGCGACGAACTCGCCCTCCTTCACGTGGATGTCGAAACCGCGCAGCGCGTGCGTCTCGATCATGTGGGTGCGGTAGACCTTGCTCAGGTTGTTCATGCGCAGCATGGCGGGGCGTCCTTCTCTTCGGGGCGTGGGGCAGTGGGGGTCAGTCGTTGATGGCGATGCGTTCGGCGTCCTCGAAGGCGTCGGTGCCGGCGATCACGATCCGGTCGCCGGGCTGCAGGCCCTCGAGCACTTCGATGTTGGAGACGCTGGTGGCGCCGATGCGGACGGCGGTGCGCTCGGCGACGCCGTCGCGCACCACGTAGGCGTAGCGGCCGCCCAGGGATTCGAGGAAGGGGCCGCGCGCCACCATCAGCACGTCCGGTTTCTCCTCGAACAGCACGCGGGCGGAGACGCGCTGGTTCTGGCGCAGGCCCGGCGGCTGCTCGCCGTCGAAGCGCACGCGCGCCAGCACCTGGTTGTTGACCACCTCGGGCGAGACCGCGGCGATCTTGCCGACCGCCCGGGTGGCGCCGATGCTCACCTCGGCGGCCATGCCCAGGCCCAGGTCCTCGGCATAGGCCTCCGGCACCTCGAGCTCGACTTCCAGGCGGCTCAGGTCCACCACGGTCATCAGCGCGGTGTTGGCGACCACGACGGCGCGATCGGCGACGCTGAGCGTGCCGATGATGCCGTCCACCGGCGCGCGCACGTTCAGCTCCTCGACGCGGCGTTCGACATTCGCGGTCAGCAGGCGCTGGCGCTCGAGCAGCTGCTCCTGGGTCTTGAGCGCGAGCGCGACGTCGCTGCCTTCCAGCCCGGCGGCGGTGGCGGCGTGTTTGGCGCGGATTTCGGCGCTCTGCAGGGTGTCCTTGGCGCGCAGGAAATCGACTTCCGGGATCGCGCCCAGCTCGTAGCCGCGCTGGGCCCGCTGCAGGTCGCGCAGCGCGGCCAGGCGGGTGACCTCGGCGTCGTCGGCGTCGCGCTGGGCCAGCAGGCTGGCCTTGCGGGCGAGGATGCGCTGGCGCGCGACCTCGGCCTCGAGCTGGGCCAGCGTGGCGCGTTCGCGCTGCAGTTCGTTCTGCAGTTCGGGCGAGTCGAGCACGGCCATCACCTCGCCCTGCTTGACGGTGTCGCCGGCCTGGATCTTGAGCGTGACGGTGCCGCCGGCCGGGGCGTACAGGGTCGGGCTGACCGCCGCGACCACGCGGCCGTTGACCGCCGCGTCGCGCACGAGGGTGCCGCGGCCGACCTCGGCGAAGCGCAGGCGTTCAGCCGAGACCGAGCCCGAACTGCCCAGCCAGCCCATCAGCAGCCAGCCCATCGCCAGCACGCCGGCCCCGGCGCCGCCGGCCAGCCAGAGCGGGCGGCGCGAGCGCGGCATCTGTTGCGGGGCGACGGGCCGGTCCTGGGCCGAGGTGTCACGGATCATGTCGGGGTTCCTGTCGGGGGCCGGGCAGGGGCCGGGCCATGGGTGCCGGCGAGCGGCGGACCCCTCGGTCAATGCACGGCCCGTGCCAAGCGGCAAGTGGCTGATCCGAAAGGGGATGGGCACTGTCCGCGGCGTCCGCCACGGCCCGGACGGACGCCCGCGCGGACGGCCCTGAATGCCGCCGCCGCGCCCAGGGCCGGCCCGGCCCGGCCGGCGCGGGGCTTCCCTTACACTTGCGCCCTGACCACAAGGAAGCGCCCCCACCCATGTGCGGCATCGTCGGCATCAGCGCCCAGCGCAACATCGTCCAGCACCTGATCGCGGGCCTGTCCGCCCTGGAGTACCGCGGCTACGACTCGGCCGGCATCGCCATGGTCACGCCCGACGGCATCGCCCGCCTGCGCGCCAAGGGCAAGGTGCGCGACCTGGAGGCGCTGCAGCGCGAGACCGGCCTGGATGGCCACTGCGGCATCGCCCACACCCGCTGGGCCACGCATGGCGTGCCCAGCGAACACAATGCCCACCCGCACGTGTCGGGCGACACCAGCGTGGTGCACAACGGCATCATCGAAAACCACGCCGCGCTGCGCGCCGAACTGCAGGCCGACGGCTTCGAGTTCGGTTCGCAGACCGACACCGAAGTCATCGCCCACCTGGTCGAACGCGCCCAGCGTCGCGGCCTGGGCCTGCGCGCGGCGGTGCAGGACACCGTGGCGCGCCTGCACGGCGCCTACGCCATCGCCGTGGTCTCGGCGCGCGAGCCCGGCACCGTGGTCGGCGCGCGCTACGGCGCGCCGCTGATCGCCGGCCTGGGCGACGGCGAGATGTACCTGGCCTCGGACGTGCACGCGCTGCTGCCGCTCACCCGCCGCTTCGTCTACCTGGAGGAAGGCGACGTGGTGGAGGTGGACCTGGCCGGCGTGCGGGTCTTTGACGAGGAAGGCCGCGAGGCCGCGCGCGACGTGCGGGAGTCGCACTTCAGCGCCGATGCCGTCGAGCGCGGCGAATACGCCCACTACATGCTCAAGGAGATCCACGAGCAGCCGGTGGCCGTGGCCGACACGCTCGAGGGCCGCATCGCCGGCGGCCGCATCCTCACCCAGATCCTGGGCGTGGACGCCGGGCGCCTGCTGGCCGACACCCAGGCCGTGCACATCATCGCCTGCGGCACCAGCTACCACGCCGGCCTCGTGGCGCGGTACTGGATCGAGCAGCTGGCCGGCATCCCGTGCACGGCCGAGATCGCCAGCGAATACCGCTACCGCGACCCGGTGGTGCGCGAGGGCACCCTGTTCCTCACCATTTCCCAGTCCGGTGAAACCGCCGACACCCTGGCGGCGCTCAAGCTGGCGAAGCAGCGGCCGTACGTGGCGCGCATGGCGGTGTGCAACGTGCCCGAGTCCTCGATCGTGCGCGAGTCGAGCCTGGTGCTGATGACGCGCGCGGGCCCGGAAATCGGCGTGGCTTCGACCAAGGCCTTCACCACCCAGCTGGTCGCGCTGGCGATGTTCTCGCTCGAGCTCGCGCGCGCCAAGGGCCTGGACGAGGCGCGCTACCTCGACGGCGTGCGCCAGCTCGAGCAGCTGCCCGGCCACATCGCCGAGGTGCTCAAGCTCGACGGCGAGATCCGCGAGCTGGCCGAACAGTTCGTCGGCAAGCAGCACGCGCTGTTCCTGGGCCGCGGCACGCACTGGCCGGTGGCCATGGAAGGCGCGCTCAAGCTCAAGGAGATCAGCTACATCCACGCCGAGGCCTACGCCGCCGGCGAGCTCAAGCACGGCCCGCTGGCGCTGGTGGACGAGGACATGCCGGTGATCGCGGTGGCGCCCAACGACCGCCTGATCGACAAGCTCAAGTCCAACCTCGAGGAAGTGCGCGCCCGCGGCGGCGTGCTCTACGCCTTCGTGGACGAGACCGTGGCCCACGGCCTCGACGCCGCCCGCGTGCTGGTGCTGCCCGCCGCCGGCGAGATCGCCGCGCCGGTGATCTCGACCATCCCGCTGCAGCTGCTGAGCTACCACGTGGCCGTGCAGCGCGGCACCGACGTGGACCAGCCGCGCAACCTGGCCAAGTCGGTGACGGTGGAATGAGCATGCGCGTCTGCGTCTACGCCGCCTCCAGCGCCAGGGTGGCGCCCGAGTTCCACGCCGCCGCGCGCGCGCTGGGCGAGTCCCTGGCCGCGGCCGGGTGCAGCCTGGTCTACGGCGGTGGTTCCCAGGGCCTGATGGGCGCGGTGGCCAATGGCGCGCTGTCGCGTGGCGGCGAGGTGATCGGCATCCTGCCGCGCTTCATGGCCGACCTCGAATGGGGCCATCCGGGCCTGACCCACCTGGAGCTGGTCGAGGACATGCGCGAGCGCAAGCACAAGCTGCTCACCGGCTCGGACGCGGTGGTGGCCCTGCCCGGCGGCTGCGGCACCCTGGAGGAGCTGTTCGAGGCGATCACGCTCAAGCGCCTGGGGCTCTACTTCAACCCGATCCTGCTGCTCAATACGCGCGGCTTCTACACGCCGCTGCAGGGCTTCATGCAGCAGGTGATCGGCGAGCACTTCATGAACCCCGAGCACGCGGCCATGTGGTCGCTGGTGGACCGGCCGGAGGACGTGCTGCCCGCCATCGCCGCCACGCCGGCCTGGCGCGAGGACGCGCGCGACTACGCGGTGGTGCGCTGAGTCACTCGGCGGTGGCCGGTTCGCCGGCCGGGTCGTCGAAGCCGAAGTCCGGCTCGGGCAGCGCGCCCGCGTCCTCGTCGTTGCGCACGGTGGTCACCGGGCCCGCGGCCGGCATGCGCTTGCCCTTGGGCAGCGGCAGCTTGGCCACTTCCTCGCTGGCGGCCAGCACCAGCTCGCCGCGGCGCGATTCCGGGATCTCCTGCCAGTGGCAGCCCAGGATCGCGCCTTCCAGCGCGTACAGCAGGTTCAGGCTGGGCTTGAAGCCCGCCCGCTTCACGCGCACGTAGGCGGCCAGCGCGCCCACGGCCTCGAGGTCGGCCTGGGTGCGGATGCCGGTCTGGCGCAGCCAGGCGGCGGACTTGGGGCCGATGTTGCGAAGCTTGCCGTCGGAACTCATGCCAACTCCTTGCGTGCCGCCGCGGCGGGCGCGTCCAGCGTGTCCAGGAAGGCGCGGGCGATAGCCTCCAGGCCCGCCTGGTCCTCGGCGTCGAAACGGTCGAGCACCGGGCTGTCGAGGTCGAAGACCCCCACCAGCCGCTCCTCCAGGTACAACGGAACAACCAGCTCGGAACGGGACGCCGAATCGCAGGGAATGTGGCCGGGGAAGGCGTCCACGTCGGCCACCCGCTGGGTCCGGCGGGTCTGGGCGGCGGTGCCGCACACGCCCTTGCCCAGGGCGATGCGCACGCAGGCCGGGTGGCCCTGGAAGGGCCCGACCACCAGTTCGGTGCCGTCGAAGAAGTAGAAGCCCACCCAGTTCAGGTCGGGCAGCGCGTGGTAGACCAGCGCCGACAGGTTGGCCGCGTTGGCGGTGCGGTCGTGCTCGCCGTGCATCAGCGCGCGGGCCTGGTCCAGCAGCTGGGCGTACTGTTCGGGCTTGGTGCCCGCCAGGGAAGATTGCGAGAACATGGGGACCTCGTAGCGGACCGGCAGTGTAGCAGCGCGTGCCCGGCGCGGCCCTTGCTAAGCTTCACGCCGGGTCGGGGAGGGCAGGCATGGACCAGGGACAATGGCCGGTGGAAGACGGCTTCCGGCTGCGCGGCGCCCAGGTCACGCGCCTGGAGGCCTTCGTCGACGCCGCCTTCGCCTTCGCGCTCACCCTGCTGGTGATCTCCGTGGACCGGGTGCCGGCGTCGATCCCCGAACTGCTCGACGCGCTCAAGGGCGTGCCGGCCTTCGCCGCCTGTTTCCTGCAGCTGTCGCTGTTCTGGTACGGGCACGCGCGCTGGAGCAAGCGCTACGGCCTCGACGACCGCCGCACCGTGCTGCTGAGCCTGGTGCTGGTGTTCCTGGCGCTGGTGTACGTGTATCCGCTCAAGATCCTGTTCGGCACCTTCTTCGCCTGGATTTCCGGCGGCTGGATGCCCTGGCCGCTGGACTCGCTGCGTGGCTACGGCGACATCCGGCTGATGTTCATCATCTACGGCGTCGCCTTCGCCACGCTCTCGGCCTGCCTGGCGGCGCTCTACCGGCATGCGCTGCGCGAGCGCGACCGCATCGGCCTGGACGCCGCCGAAGCGGCCGCCACCGCCGGCGATGCCGCCGCCTGGTCCTGGGGCGTGGCCGTCGCGGTGCTGTCGGTGCTCACCGCGCTCGCGCTGGGCGATTCGCCGCCCTACTGGCTGGCCGGTGCGCCGGGCCTGGTCTATTTCCTGATGAACCTGTCGTGGTGGGTGAGCCAGCGCGCCACGCGCCGTGCGCTCGCCGCGCAGGGCGGGCGCTGATGCGGCGCGGCTGCTATGTCACCGGCACCGACACCGGCGCCGGCAAGTCGGTGGCCGCCTCGGCCCTGCTGCACGCCCTGCGCCGCGACGGTGCGCCCGCGGTCGGCATGAAGCCCGTGGCCAGCGGCTGCGAACGCAGGCCCGAGGGCTGGCGCAACGAGGATGCCCTGCGCCTGCTCGCCGCCAGCGCGCCGGTGCCGGACTATGCGCTGGTGAACCCCTACGCCCTGCCCGAGCCGACCGCGCCGCAGATCGCCGCCGCACGCGCCGGCGTGGCGGTGCAGTTGCCCGTGCTCATGGCCGCCCACGGCGCCCTGGAGGCGATGGCGGGCCGCGTGGTGGTGGAGGGCGTGGGCGGCTGGCTGGCGCCCCTGGCCGACGGCCTCGAGCAGGCCGACCTGGTACGGGCCCTGGACCTGCCGGTGGTGCTGGTGGTCGGCCTCAAGCTCGGCTGCCTCAACCATGCCCGGCTCACCGCGCGGGCGATCGCCGCCGATGGCTGCCGGCTGGCGGGCTGGCTGGTCAGCGAGGTGGACCCGGGGCTGGACTTCGCCGACGAGTACGCCGGCCTGCTGGCGGCGGCCCTGCCCGGCCGCTGCCTGGGGCGGCTGCCGTTCCTGCCGGGGACCGACCCGGAGCGGCTCGCGCCTTTCTTGTCCCTTTCCTGAACGGGAAGGACGTCTGGCCTAGTGACTTCCCGTGTGAAGTCACTAAACTCGCCGGTTCAATAATTACCGTCCGATGACGCCGGGGATGCCGGGCGTCCCGACCCCGAGGTTTCCCATGCGTCGTGCTCCCCTGTTCCTGGCCCTTTCCCTGGCTGCCGTGCTGGCGGCCTGTTCCGGCGGCGACGAGGCCGCGGGCGGCGCCGGTCCCGGCGGGCCGGGCGGCGGGATGCCGCCGATGGCGGTCGAGGCCGTGACCGTGAAACCCGAGCCCCTGCAGGGCGGACTCACCGCGGTCGGCACCCTGCGCGCCGACGAGGCCGTGGTGATGCGCCCGGAAGTCAGCGGCCGCATCGTCACCCTGCATTTCCAGGACGGCCAGCGCGTGAAGGCCGGCGACCCGCTGGTCAGCCTCGACGCCTCGGTGGCGCGCGCCGACCTGCTCGAAGCCCAGGCCAATCTCGAGAACGCCCGCCGCGCCAACGAACGCGCCGCCGACCTGGGCGGCCGCCAGCTGCTCTCGCGCTCGGACGTCGACACCGCCCGCGCGCAGCTGGGCGTGAGCGAGGCGCGCGTGGCCTCGGCCCGCGCGCAGCTGGGCAAGACCAGCATCACCGCACCGTTCGCCGGCGTGCTGGGCCTGCGCGAAGTCAGCGTGGGCGAGGTCGTCAGCCCGGGCCAGGCGCTGGTGAACCTGGTCCGGCTGGACCCGATGGAAGTGGATTTCAGCGTGCCCGAGTCGGCCCTGGGCCGCGTCGCGCCGGGCCAGCCGCTGAGCCTGGGCGTGGACGCGTTCCCGGACGAGGCCTTCACCGGCACCGTCACCGCGATCGACCCGGTGATCGACCCCAACAGCCGCAGCGCCCGCGTGCGCGCCCACGTGCCCAATCCCGACTACCGGCTGCGCCCGGGCCTGTTCGCGCGCCTGACCCTGGGCAGCGGCGAGGCCGGCACCGCCCTCTTCATTCCCGAGAGCGCGCTGCTGCAGGAAGGCGACACCCGCTACGTGTACGTGGTGCGCGAAGGCAAGGCGGTGCGCGCCAACATCCGCACCGGCACCCGCGTGCCCGGCCGCATCGCCGTGGTCGAGGGCCTGTCGGAAGGCGACGTGGTGATCACCGCCGGCCAGGCCAAGCCGATGATGCACGAGGGCGCCGCGGTGCAGGTCGTGGGCGCGCAGGCCGCGCCCGCCGCCGCCGAGGGCGAAGCCGACGCGCCCGCCGGCGATGCCGGCCAGGCCGGCTGAAGGAGCCGCTGAGCCATG
>JAYRTA010000002.1:0-5297 GCA_041919875.1 Arenimonas sp. | reverse complement strand
TCCTTTCCGACATCTCGATCCGTCGCCCGGTCTTCGCGACGGTGATCAACCTGGTGGTGCTGCTGGTCGGCATCATCGCCTACGACCGCCTGGCCGTGCGCCTGATCCCGAACGTGGACGTGCCGGTGGTGACGGTCAATACGACCTATCCGGGCGCCAACGCGCAGGTGATCGAATCGCAGATCACCCAGCCGATCGAGGACGCGCTGTCCGGCGTCGAGGGCATCGACTACATCCAGTCGGTCAGCCGCGAGCAGTCGAGCCAGGTGACGGTGCGCTTCCTGCTCAACCGCGACCCGGAAGGCGCGGCCTCGGACGTGCGTGACCGCGTCAGCCAGGCCCGCCAGTTCCTGCCCGACGAGGCCAACGAGCCGATCGTGCAGAAGCAGGAGGCCGACGCCAACCCGATCATCTGGCTGGCCTTCTCCTCGGACCGGCATGAAACGGTCGAGATCGCCGACATCGCCGAGCGCCTGGTCAAGGACCGCGTGCAGACGATCCCCGGCGTGGCCCAGGCCAACGTGTTCTCCAGCACCTACGCCATGCGCGTGTGGCTGCAGCCGCAGCGCCTGGCCGGCTTCGGCCTGACCCCGGCCGACGTCGAGGCCGCGCTGCGCCAGCAGAACGTCGAGATCCCGGCCGGCCGCGTCGAAGGCACCGACCGCGAGTTCACCGTGCTGTCGGAAACCGACCTGCGCACGCCCGAGCAGTTCGGCGAAGTCATCCTGGGCAACGTCAACGGCTACCTGGTGCGCCTCAAGGACGTCGCCAAGGTCGAGCTGGGCGCCGAGGAAGATCGCTTCCGCGCCCGCTTCAACGGCCGCAACGCGGTGCCCCTGGGCCTGGTCAAGCAGGCCGTGGCCAATCCGCTCGAGATCTCGGCCGCGCTCAAGGAAATGCTGCCGCAGATCACCCGCACCCTGCCCGAGGGCATGAAGGTCGAGATCGCCTACGACTCGACGATCTTCATCGAGAAGTCGATCGAGGAGGTCTACAAGACCATCGCCGAGGCGGTGCTGCTGGTGATCCTGGTGATCTTCCTGTTCCTGCGCAGCTGGCGCGCCACGCTCATCCCGCTGGTCACCATCCCGGTGTCCCTGGTGGGTGCGTTCGCGATCATGTGGATGTTCGGCTTCACCATCAACACGCTCACGCTGCTGGCGATGGTGCTGGCGATCGGCCTGGTGGTGGACGACGCCATCGTGATGCTCGAAAACATCTACCGCCACGTCGAGGAGGGCATGAAGCCCTTCGATGCCGCGCTCAAGGGCAGCAAGGAAATCGGCTTCGCCATCGTGGCGATGACCCTCACCCTGGTGGCGGTCTACATCCCGCTGGCCTTCTCCACCGGCCGTACCGGCAAGCTGTTCGTCGAGTTCGCGCTCACCCTGGCCGGCGCGGTGCTGGTCTCGGGCTTCGTCGCGCTGACGCTCTCGCCGATGATGTCGAGCAAGCTGCTGCGGCACGAGGACAAGCCCGGCCGCTTCTACCTCGCCGGCGAGCGGGTGCTGGCGGGCATGGATCGCGCCTATCGCGGCGTGCTGGGCGGGGCGCTCCGGTTCAAGGCCGTCGTGGTGGTGGCGATGGCGGTGCTGATCGGCGGCGCCGGCCTGCTGTTCATGGCACTGCCGCGCGAGCTGGCGCCGCAGGAAGACCAGGGCATGGTGATCGGCTTCGGCATCGCGCCCGAGGGTTCCACCGTCGCCTACACCGACCGTTACGCCCAGCAGATGGAGTCCGCGTTCGCGGGCATCCCGCAGGTGGACCGCTACTTCGTCATCGTCGGTTTCCCGTCGGTGACCAACACCATCGGCTTCGTCGGCCTCACCGACTGGGCCGCGCGGCCGATGAACTCCGGGGCTATCCAGGGCCAGCTGTTCGGCCAGTTCATGGGCATCCCGGGCATCATGGCGTTCCCGACGCTGCCGGCGCCGCTGGGCGAACAGGGCTTCGGCCAACCCGTGCAGTTCGTGATCCAGTCCAGCGGCACCTGGGAAGAGCTCAACGGCGTCGTCGGCCAGCTGATGGCCAAGATGCGCGAGAACCCCAACCTGACCAACCCCGACAGCGACCTCAAGCTCAACAAGCCCGAGCTGCGCATCGAGGTCGACCGCGACAAGCTCGCCACCATCGGCACCAACGTCGACACCGTCGGGCGCACGCTCGAGACCCTGCTGGGCGGCCGCAACGTCACCCGCTTCAAGCGCGGCTCCGAGCAGTACGACGTGGTGGTGCAGGTCGAGGACACCGACCGCCGGACCCCCGGCGACCTGGCCAACATCTACGTGCGCGCGGCCGACGGCAGCATCGTCCAGCTCTCGAACGTGGTCAGCGTGCAGGAAACCCTGGCCGCCACCGAGCTCAACCACTTCAACAAGCTGCGCGCCGCGACCATCAGCATGGGCCTGGCGCCCGGCTATTCGATGGGCGAGGCCCTGGCCTGGCTCGAGGGCGCGCTCGAGGAAGTGGCGCCGGACGCCCAATACGACTACTCGGGCCAGGCGCGCGAGCTGCAGTCCTCGTCCGACGAGTTCACCATCATCCTGCTGCTGGCCCTGGCCTTCATCTACCTGGTGCTGGCCGCGCAGTTCGAAAGCTGGGTGGACCCGCTGGTGATCCTGCTGTCGGTGCCGCTGGCGGTGTTCGGCGCCTTCGCGCTGATGAACCTGGCCAACCTGGGCAACGCGGCCGGGCTCTGGGGCGTGAAGGGCTCGTTCAACATCTACACCCAGATCGGCATCGTCACGCTGATCGGCCTGATCGCCAAGCACGGCATCCTGATCGTGGAGTTCGCCAACCAGCTGCAGGAACAGGGCAAGGCCAAGTTCGAGGCCGTGCTCGACGCCGCCGCGCTGCGCCTGCGCCCGATCCTGATGACCACCGGCGCGATGGTGCTGGGCGCGGTGCCGCTGATGATCGCCGCCGGCGCCGGCGCCGAGGCCCGCAACCAGATCGGCATGGTGATCGTGGGCGGCATGAGCATCGGCACCTTCTTCACCCTGTTCGTGGTGCCGGTGATGTACCTGCTGCTGGCCCGCAACCACCAGCACGCCGCTGCCCGCTGAGGCCGCGGCGGGTGCGCCCGCGGCGGTTTGCCGGCGGGCGGCGGCGGGTCTAGGCTGGGGTCCTCCCGCCTGGAGCCACCGTGATGCGCCTGCCTGCCGTGCTCCTGCTGTTGTTGCTGCTGGCCGCGCCGGCCTGGGCCCAGCCGGTCGATTACGCCGGCAAGACCGTGCTGGTCACCGGCTCCACCGATGGCCTGGGCCGCGAGCTGGCCCGGGAACTGGCCGCCGAGGGCGCCCACGTCATCGTGCACGGCCGCGACGCCGGGCGGGGCCAGGCGCTGGTGGACGAGATCAACGCCGCCGGCCCTGGTTCGGCCATCTTCATCCGCGCCGACTTCGGCTCGCTGCAGGCCGTGCGCGACTTCGCCGACGCCGTCGCCGCCAGGGCGCCCCGGCTCGACCTGCTGGTCAACAACGCCGGCGTCGCCTTCCGGGACGGCGAGCGTCGCACCAGCCAGGATGGCCACGAGCTGCACTTCGCCGTCAATTACCTGGCCGGCTGGGTGCTGGTGCACGAACTGCGCCCCTCGCTGCGGGCGGCCGCGCCCTCGCGCGTCATCAACATCTCGTCCGGCAGCTCCGCGCCGATCGACTTCGACGACGTGATGCTCGAGGCGCCAGGCGCCGCGCGCCGCGGCTACGGACAGAGCAAGCAGGCCCAGGCCACGATGACCCGTGCGCTGGCAGCGGACTTCCTGGCCGACGGCATCACCATGGTGTCCGTGCACCCGGCCACCATGATGGACACCACCATGGTGCGTGGCATGGGCCTGGCCCCGCGCAGCGAGATCGCCGACGGCGTCGCGCACGTGCTCGGCCTGGCGCGCGCGCCCAGCCTGGAAGCCGGCGCGTTCTACCTGGAGAAGGGCCAGCCGCGCGAGACCATGGATCCGCAGGGACAGGACCCGCAGGCGCAGGCGAAGCTGCTGGCCCTGAGCGCCGAACTGACCGGCGTGCCGGCCGCCGACTGACTCAGGCCGGGCCGGTGTAGCGGCAGCCGGAGGTGCAGGTTTCGTGCACCACCACCGCGCTCAGCAAGGGCAGGGCGGGCTTGAGCTGGTCCCAGATCCAGATCGCGAGGTTTTCGCTGGTCGGGTTGTCCAGGCCGGGGATGTCGTTGAGGTAGTGGTGGTCGAGCCGCTCGTACAGCGGCTTGAACGCGGCCTTGATGTCGCCGAAATCCATCACCCAGCCGCTGTCCGCGCCGACCTCGCCCGAGACATGCAGCTCGACCCGGAAGCTGTGCCCGTGCACGCGCGCGCACTTGTGCCCCGGCGGCACGTTCGGCAGCCGGTGCGCGGCTTCGAGGGTGAAGGATTTGAAGATGTCCATGGGCCGGCATTCTACGCCGGCGGGCGCGGCGGGGCGTCGCGGGCCATGAGACGCTCGGGGTCCAGGCTGGCGCCCCTGATCGGCTAGGCTGTACGGGATGAGCGGGGACTGGCAGCAGCGCGCAAGCGAAGGCATCACGGTGTTCCGGGCCAGCCGCCTGGAGGCGCTGCTCGAGCCGCTGGATTTCCTGCTGCGAACCCAGGCGCCAGGCTCGCCCCTGGCGCCCCAGACCGTGGTCGCCGCGCATCCGGGCATGCGCCAGTGGCTGGCCGGTGCGCTGG
This sequence comes from Arenimonas sp., assembly GCA_041919875.1. GTDB lineage: Bacteria > Pseudomonadota > Gammaproteobacteria > Xanthomonadales > Xanthomonadaceae > Arenimonas. Next base: position 619 of record JAYRTA010000002.1, on the reverse strand, counting down.
CGCGGCACCGCGGCGCCGGCGGCATCGTCGCCAACCTCGAGATCGTCCTGCCCAGCCGGTTCCTGGAGGACCTGGGCCACGCGCTGTCGCCCGCGAACGGCGCCGAGGCCAATCCCTGGCGCCGCGAGGTGCTGCGCTGGCACCTGCATGCCCTGCTCGAAGCCCCGGGCGACCCGACCCTGCGCGCCGCCCTCGCGGGCCCGGACGCCGCCCTGCGCCGCTTCCAGCTCGCCGACCGGCTGGCGCGCATCTACACGCAATACATGGCCTACCGGCCCGACTGGCTGGCGGCCTGGGCCCGCGGCGTCGCGCGGGTTCCGGACGCCGGATTCCACCCGGCCCTGTGGCGGGCGCTGTGCGAACGCATCGGGCCGGCGCGCCCGCACCGCGGCGAACGCCTGGCCGCGCTCGCGCGGGCGCTGCGCGAAGGCGCCCGCGTGCCCGACGCCGACCAGCCCCTGCATGTGTTCGGTCTCAGCCACCTCGCGCCGGCCGAACTGGACGTGCTCCAGGCCCTGGCCAGCCAGCGGCCGGTGGTGCTGCACCTGCCCGACCCCTGCCGCGAGTACTGGGCCGGCCTGCGCTCGCCGCGCGAGCAGCTGCTGGCGCTGGCGCGCGA
>JAYRTA010000001.1:0-25173 GCA_041919875.1 Arenimonas sp. | reverse complement strand
GTTCTGGTCGGCGGCGCGGGTGGCCAGCACGGCCGGCAGGCGCTCGGCGTCCTGGCGCAGCAGCGGGTCGTCGGTGCTGTCGCGCAGGGCTTCCCACAGCCGCGCCTCGGCCGGCTCCAGGCCCTCGGCGTTGAACCGGTAATAGGCCGACACGCCGGCGCGGCGGTCGCGCACCAGGTCGGCCTCCTTGAGCTTGGCCAGGTGCGTGGACACCCGCGGCTGGGCCAGGCGGGTGACCGAGGACAGCTCCGCGACCGTCAGCTCTTCGGTTTCCAGCAGGGCCAGCAGCCGGACCCGGGTGGGGTCGGCCAGGACCTTGAGGCAGGCCGACCAGGCGTCGAGGTCCATATTCATCCTTTCATTCGGATTCAAAGATATGGGCCGGCAGCCTAGGCCCGGGGCGGGTGGGCGTCAAGGCGCGGGCGCGCCTGCACATGGCCTTGGCGCAGGCGCCGGGCCGCAGCCGCTACAATCGCCGCTTCGATTTCACCGAGCCGAGGACGACCGTGGATTTCCGATTCACCGAAGAGCAGCTGATGATCCAGGACGTGGCCCGCCGCATCGCGCAGGAGAAGATCGCGCCCAGCGCCGAGCACCACGACCAGACCGGCGAGTTCCCGCTGGAGAACATCCGCACCCTGGGCGAGAACGGCCTGATGGGCATCGAGGTGCCGGCCGAATACGGTGGCGCCGGCATGGACCCGGTCAGCTACGTGCTGGCGATGATCGAGATCGCCGAGGCCGACTGCGCCCACTCCACCATCGTCTCGGTGAACAATTCGCTGTTCTGCAACGGCATCCTCAAGTTCGGCACCGAGGCGCAGAAGCAGAAGTACGTGCGCGCGATCGCCGAAGGCAAGGAAATCGGCGCGTTCGCGCTCACCGAACCGCAGTCGGGCTCCGACGCCACCGCCATGCGCTGCAAGGCCGTCAAGCAGGCCGACGGCAGCTTCGTGATCAACGGCAAGAAGAGCTGGATCACCTCCGGCCCGGTGGCCAAGTACATCATCCTGTTCGCCATCACCGATCCTTCGAAGGGCGCCAAGGGCATCACCGCCTTCATGGTCGACACCGCCAAGCCCGGTTTCCATCGCGGCAAGACCGAACCCAAGCTGGGCATCCGCGCCTCGGCCACCTGCGAGATCGAGTTCCAGGACTACGTGGCCACGCCCGACGAAGTGGTCGGCCAGGAAGGCGAGGGCTTCAAGATCGCCATGGGCGTGCTCGACGCCGGCCGCATCGGCATCGCCTCGCAGGCCGTGGGCCTGGCCCGGGCCGCCTACAAGGCGGCCGTGGCCTACGTGAAGGAGCGCAAGAGCTTCGGCCAGCCGATCGGCTCGTTCCAGATGATCCAGGCCAAGATCGCCGACATGAAATGCCGGCTCGACGCGGCCGAGCTGCTGACCCTGCGCGCCGCCTGGGCCAAGGGCGAGGCCGACCGGTCCGGTGGCCGCTTCAGCACCGAGGCCGCCGTGGCCAAGCTCACCGCGTCCGAGGCGGCGATGCACATCACCCACCAGGCCCTGCAGATCCACGGCGGCATGGGCTACTCGAAGGAAATGCCGATCGAGCGGTATTTCCGCGACGCCAAGATCACCGAGATCTACGAGGGCACCAGCGAGATCCAGCGCCTGGTCATCGCCCGCAACGAGACCGGCCTGCGCTGAGCCCCGGCCGTACGCACGCGTACCGGAAGCCCCGCTGAAGCGGGGCTTCTTTTTGCCCGGCCTCGGCTGGCCCGGCCCTCGCGCCCGGGGCTACAATTCGCGCTTTATCCGCCCCTGCGAGAAAGCAGTCGATGAACGCCCACGCCCTGGCTTCCCCCGAGACCCTCGACGCCATCGCCGCCGCCTTGCCGGCGGGGACCGCGTCCCCCGAAAAGTCCCGCCTGGAGACGTTCGCCCGAAGCTTCTTCGCCCGCGTGCCGGAAGACGAGCTGGCCTCGCGTCCGGCCGCCGACTGGGCCGCCATCGCCCGCTCCTTCCTGGACTTCCTGGCCGAGCGCGCCCCGGGCGCGCCGAAGCTGCAGGTCTTCAACCCGTCGCGCGAGGCCGACGGCTTCGACAGCACCCACACGGTGGTGCGCATCGCCAACGACGACATGCCCTTCCTGGTCGATTCGGTGCGCATGGCCCTGGCCCAGTTCAACCTGAGCCTGCACCAGATCGCCCATCCGGTGATGCCGGTGTCCCGCGATGCCGCCGGCCGGCTGCTGGGCGTGGGCGAGGGCGCCGCGGAATCGCTGATGTACCTGGAGATCGACCGCCAGGCCGACGCCGGGACCATCGATCGCATCGCCCAGACCATCCTGGCCGCCCTGGCCGACGTGCGCGAAGCCGTCGCCGACTGGCAGCCGATGCGCGACCTGATGGTGCGCACGGCCGACGAGCTCGGCCAGCGGCCGATGCCGGCCGGCGCCGGCGATCGCGCCGAGGCCCAGGCCTTCCTGCGCTGGGCCGCCGACAACCATTTCACCTTCCTGGGCTACCGCGAGTACGAGGTCAAGGACCAGCAGCTGGTGGCGGTGCAGGGCAGCGGCCTGGGCCTGCTGCGCGGCAAGGACCACCTGGTGCAGCCGAGGCCCGTGGCCGGTCTGGCCGCCGGCGACCTGCCGCCGGGCGCCAGCATGGACGTGCTGATCCTCACCAAGACCAATGCCCGCGCGACCGTGCACCGCCCCGGCTACATGGATTACATCGGCGTGCTGGTGTTCGACGAGAACGGCCGCGCCGTGCGCGAGCAGCGTTTCCTGGGCCTGTACACGTCCAGCGCCTACAACCGCCGCCCGTGGGAAATCCCCCTGGTGCGCCAGCGCCACGAGTTCGTGATGTCGGCCTCGGGCCTGGCCACCACCAGCCACAGCGGCAAGGCCCTGCGCCACATCCTCGAGACCCTGCCGCGCGACGAGCTGTTCCAGTCCAGCGCCGAGGAACTGCAGCGCACCGCGATGGGCATCCTGGGCCTGCAGGAGCGGGCGCGCACCCGCCTGTTCCTGCGCCGCGACCGCTATGGCCGCTTCTTCTCGGCCCTGGTCTACATCCCGCGCGACCGCTTCAACACCGGCATCCGCCACCGCATCGAGGCGCTGCTGATGGAGGCGCTGCAGGGCGAGCGTCTGGACCACGCCGTGCAGATCGGCGAGTCGCCCCTGGCCCAGCTGCACCTGGTCATCCGCCCCCGGGCGGGCGCGAAGGTGGAGGTGGACCAGGCCGCGCTGGAGGCCGAGCTGGCCCGCATCGTGCGCGACTGGCACGACGAGCTGCGCGAGATCCTGGTGCGCGAGCACGGCGAAGAGGCCGGCCTGCGCCTGGCGCAGCGCTTCGGCCGCGGCCTGCCGGCCGGTTACCTGGAGGCGGTCACGCCCGAGGCCGCCGCCGCCGACGTGCTGGAAGCCTCGCGCCTGGGCGGGGAAGGCGACCAGCGCATCAGCTTCGCCCGCCATGGCGACAAGCTGCGCCTTAAGCTCCTGCGCCGCGCCGGCGACGTCGCCCTGTCGGACGTGCTTCCCGTGATGGAGAACCTGGGCCTGCGCGTGCTCACCGAGCACCCCTACCTGATCGACGCCGAGGACGGGCGCGTATCGCTGCAGGACTTCGAGGTCGAGGCGCGGGGCGAGGTGGACGTCGAAGCCGCCCGCGTGCCCTTCCAGGAGGCGTTCTCGGCCATCTGGAGCGGCGAGGCCGAAAACGACGGCTTCAACCAGCTGCTGCTCTCGGCGCGCCTGGAGTGGCGCGACATCGCCATGCTGCGTGGCTACACCAAGTACGCGCTGCAGACGGGCGTGCCCTTCTCGCAGCCGTACATGGAAGAAGCCTTGCGCCGCTACCCGGTGATCGCGCGCCTGCTTTACGAACTGTTCGCCGCGCGCTTCGAGCCCGGCCGCGAGGCGCCGCTGGACGCCGCCGGCCAGCAGGCCCTGCACGACCAGATCGCCTGGCTGCTGCCCAGGGATCGTCGGGCGGCGCTCGACACCATCCCGCAGGAGATCGCCTCGGCCCGCGCGCTCGACCGCGCCGCGCAGTTCGACGCCATCGACGACGCGCTCGAGATCCTGCTCGACGCCCTGGTCGCCAGCATCGACGAAGACCGCATCCTTCGCCGCTACATGGCCCTGATCAAGGCCACCCTGCGCACCAACTTCTACCAGCGCCGCGACGGCGCCTTCCGCGACTACATCAGCTTCAAGTTCGACCCCGCCCGGGTGCCCGAGCTGCCCAAGCCGGTGCCCTACCGGGAGATCTTCGTCTACTCGCCGTACGTGGAGGGCGTGCACCTGCGCTTCGGCCCGGTGGCGCGCGGCGGCCTGCGTTGGTCCGACCGCCGCGAGGATTTCCGCACCGAGGTGCTGGGCCTGGTGAAGGCGCAGATGGTGAAGAACACGGTCATCGTCCCGGTCGGCTCCAAGGGCGGCTTCGTCGTCAAGCGCCCGCCGGTGGGTGGCGACCGCGATGCCCAGCTGGCCGAAGGCATCGCCTGCTACAAGCGTTTCATCAACGGCCTGCTCGACATCACCGACAACCTGGTGGACGGCGACGTGGTGCATCCCCGGGACGTGGTCCGCCACGACGGCGACGATCCCTACCTGGTGGTCGCGGCCGACAAGGGCACCGCCACCTTCTCCGACATCGCCAACGGGATCTCGGCCGAGCATGGCTTCTGGCTCGGCGACGCCTTCGCCTCGGGCGGCTCGGTCGGCTACGACCACAAGGGCATGGGCATCACCGCCAAGGGCGCCTGGGAGTCGGTCAAGCGCCACTTCCGCGCCCTCGGCATCGACAGCCAGTCCCAGGACTTCACCTGCGTGGGCATCGGTGACATGTCCGGTGACGTGTTCGGCAACGGCATGCTGCTGTCGCGGCACATCCGTCTGGTCGCCGCCTTCGACCACCGGCACATCTTCCTCGACCCGGCGCCGGATGCGGCCCGCAGCTTCGTGGAGCGCGAGCGCATGTTCGCCCTGCCGCGCTCGAGCTGGGACGACTACGACCGGAGCCTGATCAGCGAAGGCGGCGGCATCCATCCGCGCAGCGCCAAGGCCATCGCCATCACCCCGCAGGTGCGCCAGGCCCTGGACCTGCCGGCCGACGTCGTGCAGCTGAGCCCGAACGAGCTGATGAACGCCATCCTCAAGGCGCCGGTGGACCTGCTCTGGAACGGCGGCATCGGCACCTACGTCAAGGCCAGCACCGAAAGCCATGCCGATGCCGGCGACCGCGCCAACAACGGCCTGCGCGTCAACGGCAGCGAGCTGCGCTGCCGGGCGGTGGGCGAGGGCGGCAACCTCGGCTTCACCCAGCGCGGGCGCATCGAGGCGGCCCAGCACGGCGTCCTGGTCAACACCGACTTCATCGACAACTCGGCGGGCGTGGACACCTCCGATCACGAGGTGAACATCAAGATCCTGCTCTCGGCGCCGGTGCAGCGCGCCGAGCTGAGCACGCCGCAGCGCAACCAGCTGCTGGCCAGCATGACCGACGAAGTCGCCGAGCTGGTGCTCAACGACAACTACCGGCAGAACCAGGCGATCAGCCTGATGGAACGCATGAGCGCGCCGCGCCTGGGTTCGTTCGGGCATTTCATGCGCGTGCTCGAGGAGCAGGGCCTGCTCGACCGCGCCATCGAGTTCCTGCCCACCGATGCCGAGCTGGCCGAGCGCAAGGCCCGCGGCCAGGGCCTGACCCGGCCCGAGCTGAGCGTGCTGCTGAGCTACGACAAGATCGTCGTGTTCAACCAGATGCTCGATTCGGACGTGCCCGAGGATCCGTACCTGGGCAAGGAGCTGGTGCGCTACTTCCCGCGGGCGCTGCAGGAAGGCTACGCCGCGGACATGGAGAACCACCGCCTGCGCCGCGAGATCATCGCCACCGCGGTCACCAACTCCACCGTCAACCGCATGGGCGCGACCTTCCTGATGCGCATGCAGGAGGACACGGGCCAGTCGCCGGCGCAGATCGCCAAGGCCTTCACCATCAGCCGCGAGGTGCTGGACGCGCGCGAACTGTGGGCCGCCATCGACGCGCACGACCTGAAGGTGTCCGAGGACGCCCAGCTCGAGGCGCTGTCGGTCATCTGGCACCTGCAGCGCAGCCTGACGCGCTGGTTGCTCAACCGTCCGGGCGAGGTGCTCAACATCGCCGACAAGGTCGAGCGTTACGCCGGTGGCGTGGCCGAGCTGCGCGCGTCCCTGGCCCGGGTACTGCCGTCCGAGGCGCGCGAGCAGCTGGCCGCCAGCGAAGCGGCCTGGCGCGATCGCGGCTTCCCGCAGGCGCTGGCGCAGACTTTCGCCGGGCTGCCGTTCCTGGCCTATGCGCTGGACATCGTCGAGGTGGCGATCGAGCGCGGCCTGCCGGTGGCGGACGTGGCGGGCGCCTATTTCGGGCTCTCCGCGGCCCTGCACACCAAGTGGTTGATGGACGCCGTGGAGTCGCTGCCGGTGGACGGCCGCTGGCATGCCCAGGCCCGTGGCGTGCTGCGGGACGAACTGCAGGCCCAGCAGCGGGCCCTGGTCGGCGAGGTACTGGCCTCGGCCGGCGGGGCGCCGGGCGACCAGGTCGCCCGCTGGCTCGGCCGCGACGATGCCGCCCTGCGCTACACCCTGGCGATGCTGGCCGACCTGCGCAACCTGCGCAGCCTCGACTACCCGATCCTGTCGGTGGCCGTGCGCCGCCTGGCCCAGCTTGCCTCGGTGCGCGGCGGATGAAGTAACCTGCGCGCATGAGCCTGCCCGCCGCCCCGCGCATCGCCTTCCTCGCCAGCCCAGCGCCGGAGGCCCAGGCGGCGCGGGCCAAGCTGGTCGCCCAGCACGGCGACCGGCCGCCCGAAGAGGCCGACGTGCTGTGCGTGCTGGGCGGCGATGGCTTCATGCTGCATACGCTGCACCGGCACGGCGCCCTGGGCCGACCCGCCTACGGCATGAAGCTGGGAACGGTCGGCTTCCTGATGAACCAGCACCGGCCCGACGACCTCGTCGAACGCCTGCACGCCGCCGAACCCAGCCACCTGCGGCCGCTGGAGATGCTGGCCACGACCGACTCGGGCGCCACGGTGCGATCGCTGGCGTACAACGAAGTCTCGCTGCTGCGCCAGACCCGCCAGGCGGCGCACCTGCGCATCCATCTCAACGGCCAGCAGCGCCTGGACGAACTGGTCTGCGACGGCCTGCTGGTGGCCACGCCCGCCGGCAGCACCGCCTACAACTTCTCCGCGCACGGCCCGATCCTGCCGCTGGGGTCGCAGGTGGTGGCGCTGACGCCGATCGCGGCGTTCCGGCCGCGGCGCTGGCGCGGCGCCCTGCTGCGCTCCGACACCCAGGTGCGCCTGGAGGTGCTCGACCGCTACAAGCGGCCGGTCAGCGCGACCGCCGACTCGCACGAGGTGCGGGACGTCGCCGAGGTGCTGGTGCGCGAAGCGGCCGAGGGCACGGTCACGCTGCTGTTCGACCGCGGCCACAACCTCGAGGAGCGCATCCTCAACGAGCAGTTCGAGAGCTGAGCGCAACCCGATGCCCGTGTCGCAGCCGCCGCCGTCGCCCGCCCAGCGCCTGATCGTCGCGATCACCGCGCGCGCGCTGTTCGACCTCGAGGACAGCCACGCCGTCTTCCAGGACGCCGGCGTGGATGCCTACGCGGACTTCCAGCGCCAGCGCGAGCACGAAGTGCTTGGCCGCGGCATCGCCTTCCCCTTGGTTCAGAAGCTGCTGGCCCTGAACGAGGGCGCGCCGCCCGAGACGCCGCGGGTGGAGGTGGTGCTGCTCTCGCGCAATTCCTCCGACACCGGCCTGCGCATCTTCAACTCCATCCGCCAGCACGGCCTGGGCATCGTGCGCGCGGTGTTCACCAGCGGCAACGAGGTCTGGCCCTACATCCGTCCCTTCGGCGCGCAGCTGTTCCTCTCGGCCAACCCGGCCTCGGTGCGGGCGGCGCTCGAGAACGGCATCGCGGCGGCCACCATCCTGCCGTCCAAGGCGCCCGAGACCTCGCACCCGCAGTTGCGCATCGCCTTCGACGGCGACTCGGTCATCTTCGACGACGAGGCCGAGCGCATTTCCCAGTCGGCCGGCCTGGCCGCCTTCCACGACAACGAAACCTCGCGTGCCGGCGAGCCGCTTTCCGGCGGCCCGTTCCGCGGCTTCCTGGCCGCCCTGCATGAACTGCAGCTGGCCTTCCCGCCCGGCGAGGACTCCCCGCTGCGCACCGCCCTGGTCACGGCGCGTTCGGCGCCCGCGCACGAACGCGTCATCCTCACGTTGCGCGAGTGGGGCGTGCGCCTGGACGAAGCCATGTTCCTGGGCGGCCGCGACAAGGGGCCGTTCCTGGAGGCCTTCGGCGCCGACATCTTCTTCGACGACAGCCGGCACAACGTCGAGAATGCGCGCCGCCACGTGGCCACCGGGCACGTGCCCTTCGGCGTCACCAACGAAGCGGATTAGTTCAGGCCGGGCCCGCCATCGCCGGCCGGCGCCGGGCGAACACCGCCCAGGCCGCCACCGATGCCGCCGCGCCCAGCACGAAGGCCAGGGGCCCGCCGCCCGCGCTTTCCCAGGCCAGGGCCGCCATCGCCGCGCCCAGCACGCCACCCACGCCCTGGCTGAAGCCGAAGAACAGGCTTTGCCCGGCGCCGGCCCGCCGGCCCGGGAAGTAGCCGGCCATCAGCCGCATGCAGCAGGCGTAGAAGATCGCGAAGCTCAGCGCATGGCTGGCCTGGGCCAGGGCCATGATCCACAGCGACCCGGCGAAGAAGGCGGTGAGCAGCCAGCGCATCACCGTCACCGCGATGCAGGCCATCAGCAGGCGCTCGGCGCCGAAGCGGGCGATCAGGCGCGGCGAGTGCCAGAACAGGGCGATTTCGATCAGCACGCCCAGGGCCCACAGCGCCCCGATCACGGCACCCGAATGCCCGTTGGCCTGCAGGTGCAGGGTGTAGAACACGTAGAAGGGCCCGAAGCCCAGTTGCATCAACAGGGCCATGACCAGGAAGCGGCGAACCCCTGGCCGGCGCCACAGGTGCCCGGTGACCGGTTCGTGCGCCTGCGGTGGCGGCGGCGTGTCCCGGCGGTGGAACCAGGCCGCCATCACCATGGCCGCGAACAGCGGCAGGCTCAGCCAGGGGAAACTGGCTGCGCCATGCCGGTCCATCAGGGCGCCGTAGCTGCCGGCCACCAGCAGGAAGCCGATCGACCCCCAGACCCGCAGGCGGCCGTACAGCTCGCTGCGCGGCCCCAGCGCCGTCAGCGTCATCGCCTCGAACTGCGGCATCACCGCGTTGTAGAACAGGCCGAACACCGCCATCACGGCCAGAAGCGCCCAGGCCTGGTGCACGAACAGGAAGCCCGCGAAGCAGGCCAGGGTGGCCAGGCAGCCGAGGAAGAACCACCAGCCCGGACGCGGGCTGCGCCCGGTCAGCGCCGCCCAGGCGGGGGGCGAGAGGATGCGTGTCCCGTACCAGAGTCCCAGCATGCCGCCGACCACGTAGCCGCCGTGGCCCAGGCCGTCCACCCAACGCCCGACATACGGGGTGTAGGCGCCCAGCGCCGCGTAGTACCAGAAGTAGAAGACCGCGAAGCGGCGCAGCGAAGGATCCATGCCCGGCCCGGTGGGTTACGCCCGGGCGTCCCGCCCGGTCCGCGCATCATCGCCCGGATCGGGTCCGAACAGACTGCTCAGTCGCACTGCCCCTGCTCATGCATCCGGGGCAGTCGACCACCCGGGCGACCGGTCTCCCGAGGCGTCGTCGTTGCCCCGGTCGTGGCAACGGGCCACACACCTTTGGAGCACGCCAAGATGAAATCGGCATTCCATTGCCTCTTCCTCAGCGCAACCCTGGGCATCGCCGGTCTGTCGGCCGGGGCCACGCGCGCCGCCGACACCCGGGACGGGCTTGCGCCGCCGGCCATGCGGGCCGAACTGTCGCACGCCATCCTGGCGCGCTGGTCGACCGAAGGCGCGCGCCGCGCCGGCACCACCGCCCCGGCATGGGCGCAGCGCATGCAGGCCACGCTGGACCAGGCCGACATGGCCCAGCTCGAACGCGCGGCCGCCGCCGCCAGCCTGGACCAGGCCAATGCCGCGCTCCTGGGGACCAAGGCCCTGGGCGGCTACGGCGTGGACCTGGTCTTTACGCCGGTGATGCCCTGCCGACTCGTGGATACCCGCCTGGCCGGTGGTCCGATCGCGAGCGCCGGCACACGGGATTTCCTCGCCTACACCGGCACCAACTTCGCCGCGCAGGGCGGTGCCTCCGGGAACTGCGGCCTGCCCGAGAACGCCGCCGCCCTGCTGGTGAAGGTGACGGCGGTGAATCCAATCAACCTGGGCTTCCTCACCGCCTACCCGACGGGCGATGCGCGTCCGCTGTCGGCGTCGCTGACCTACGCGTCGAACGCCAGCGTGACGTCCAACGAATCACTGTTCAAGCTCTGCCGACCCGCCTGCGCGAGCCAGTTCACGATCTATGCCAATGCGCAGGCCCATGTCGTGGTGGATGTCGAAGGCTATTTCATGGAGCCCGAGGCGACCCCGATCGAGTGCGCCGTCGCCCAGCAGACCGGCAACCTGGACCTGCTCAGCGGCATCCAGTCGCGCTCGGTCACCTGCCCGGCGGGGTATGCCGCCACCGGCGGCGGGTGTGGCGGGCCGCTGGGTATCGGCGTGTCCAATTCCCAGCCCCTGCTGTCCGCGGGCCAGCCCGTGGGCTGGCGCTGCGACCTGGTCGGTTCGCTGTTGTCGGTCATCAGTTACCAGGTGAACGCCACCTGCTGCCGCGTGCCCGGGCGCTGAGGCTGCCCGCGCCCGTGCGGGCCAGGGGCCGGCCGCGGACCGGCCCCTGGATCGGGCGCGGATGGCGCCCGTTGGTCGGACGCCTCAGAACTCCAGGTCCAGGGCCGCGCACAGGTAGTCCATCAGCGGCACCAGGCCGGTGAAGCCCGCCACGACGGCCTGGCGCAGCCGCGGGCCCAGCACCACGGCATCGTCCAGGGCCAGGCCGGCGGTGAAGTCCTTGCGCTTGATGTCATCGATCAGCGGGTGGTCCGCCGGGTAGCCGCGCGGCGGACGCACCAGCGAATCGCCCCACATCTCGTACCTGCGGCGGAAGGCCGGCGTGCGCGTGGCCCGGGTCCAGCCTTCGGGGTTGTCGACCAGGAACTCGCGGATCCGGCGCTGCACCTCGGGCTCGGGGTGCCAGATGCCGGCGCCCAGGAAGCTGTTGCCCGGCTGCACGTGCAGGTAGAACGAGGGCGCCGGCACCTGCTTGCTGCGCGCATGGAAGAAGCGCGCGCCGCCCCAGGTCTTGTAGGGCGTCTTGTCGTTGGAGAAGCGCGTATCGCGGTGGATGCGGAACAGCGAACCGCCATTGCCGCGCGGGTCGGCCCGGTAGTGCGGGCTGATCGCCAGCAGGTCCGGCTGCAGGTCGGTGATCAGGCGCTGGAATGGCGCCTTGAGCTGCTGTTCGTAGTCGGCCCGGTGCGCCTCGAACCAGGCGCGTTCGTTGTGGCGCGCCAGGGCGCGCAGGAAGCGGAAGGTCTTGTCGCTGAAATACTGGCTCATGTCAGTTCACGCTCGATGCCGCGGCCCCAGTCCTCGAGTTCATCCAGCCAGGCCTGGTGCGGACCCGGCCCACGCTCCGCGCGCAGCTGGCCGATGCGGGCATGGTAGGCCCCGAAATCCAGCTCCGACAGGCCCGACGGGCCCGCCAGGCGCAGCCGCCGGTAGTCGTTCCAGCGCGCCAGGTCTTCGAAGCCGAGGGATTCGGGCCAGTTGCGGGCGCGGTAGCGGAACAGCAGCTCGGCGTAGCGCGGGTCGTCGAAACGCGGCCCCAGCGTTTCCAGTTCGCCTGGCGGCGCCGAGCGCACGCGGTGCAGCAGGCGCTTGTCGGCATCGGAGGGGAAGCCCTCGTAAAGCGCGGCATCGGCATCGAGGGGTTCCCGCGCGGGCTCGATGGCGAACACCTGCCGCACCTTCTCGGCCAGGCCCGGGGCATGACGCAAGCGGTCGGCGCGCGCCTGCGCCGCCGCCAGGTCCAGCCCCAGGCGGTCGACGTCGGCGGGCCTGAGGTGGGCCAGCGGCAGCAGCACCGGGCACTTGTTGGTATGCACTTCCTTCAGCGGGACGCGCCGCTCGCCCTCGGGCAGGTCGGCGGCCGGTGTGTAGAGCCGGTCCGCGATGGCGTCGGCCGGCAGGGCGAGCAGGGCGTCGATGTCCTCGTCCGCGTCCAGGCCGCAGACCACCACGCGCGACTCGATGCGCGGATGCCGGGCCAGCGGCGCCACCAGGGCGGCGCAGTGCCGGCTGGCCGGATAGCGCGAGGAGATGTGCAGCAGCGGCGTCACGCCGGCCACGTCCAGCAGGCCCGACACCTTGCGCTTGTCGCGCAGGGCCAGGGCGTAGTCCCACAGCCGCGGCTGGGCCGCCTTCAGGCGCCGGGCCAGGCCGAGCAGGGCGCGCACGTCGCTCAATGCCTCGTGCGCCTCGCCTTCGCGCACCCCGTTGGCGGCCGCCAGGTGCTCGAGCCGGAAGCTCGGTGCACCGTCCTCGCGCCTCGGCCATTCGAGGCCTTCCGGACGCAGCGCCTGGGCCAGGCGCAGCACGTCCAGCAGGTCCCAGCGCGAGTTGCCGTTGCGCCATTCGCGTTCGTAGGGATCCCAGAAGTTGCGGTACAGGCCGAAGCGCACGAACTCGTCGTCGAAGCGGATCGAGTTGTAGCCCACCGCGCAGGTGCCCGGCACCAGGAACTCATCGGCCAGGCGCGCAAAGAATTCGGCCTCGCGCAGGCCCTCGGCCAGCGCCCGCTGGGGCGTGATGCCGGTGACCAGGGTGGCGTCGGGCGAGGGCAGCAGGTCGCGCGCGGGCTGGCAGAACAGGCTGACGGGCTCACCGACCGGTTGCAGGTCGGCATCGGTGCGCAGCGCGGCGACCTGGGCGATCCGGGTCTTGCGCGGGTCCTGGCCGAAGGTTTCCAGGTCGTACCAGAGGAAGCTGGTCGGGTTCACGCCGCGCCCGTCCCGTCCAGCGGCGGCAGCGCGGCGCGCACCGCGGCGTCCAGCGCGCCCAGGTCCACCTGGTCGAGGCTGGCGCGGCCGCGCGTGGCCTCCACCAGCAGCGCCCGCTGCACCTGGCCGCGGGCGAAGGCGGTGGCGTAGGGCACCCGCGTGAAGCTGACCATCGAATATCGCGGCACGAACACGCCCGGGTGGCGCTCGGCCAGCACGCGCTCGAGCGCGCGCTGCAGCAGGTAGTCGGCGTCGTCCACCCGGTCGCGCATCTCGATGTAGTTCTCCAGCGCCATCGCCTGGATCGCGTCCGCGTTCGGGCGCCGCTCGGCCTCGAAGGCGGCGAAGGCGGCGGCGAGGTCGTCGGTGCCGGCGAGCTGCCGGTCCAGCGCCAGGCAATCCTCGAAGGCGCAGTTCATGCCCTGGCCATGGAAGGGCACCATCGCGTGCGCGGCGTCGCCCAGCAGCACCGCGCGGCCGTCGAGGTGCCAGCGGTCCAGGTGCAGGGTGCCGAGCTGGCCGACCGGGTTGCGGGTCCAGTCGGCGTCGAAGTCCGGGATCAGGGGCAGGGCGTCGGTGAAATCGCGGGCGAAGAAGGCGCGCGCCGCGGCCAGGTCGGGCAGGGTGGCGAAGGACGGGTCGCCCTGCTGCGGCAGGAACAGGGTCACCGTGAAGGTGCGTTCGGTATTGGGCAGGGCGATGCACATGTAGCCGCCGCGCGGCCAGATGTGCAGGGCGTTGGGTTCGATGCGGTAGCCGCCCCCCGCGGCCGGCGGGATCTCCAGCTCCTTGTAGCCGTGGCCCAGGGGCTCGAATCGCTCGCCCAGGTCCAGGCGCGCGGCCATCGCGCCACGCAGGGCCGAGCCGGCGCCGTCGGCGCCCACCAGCGCCCCGAAGCCGAGCTCGCGCCGGCAGCGTTCGTGGTCGTCGGCGAAGCAGGCGGTGCGCGCGTCGAAGTCCACCGCTTCGAGCCGGTGGTTGAAATGCAGGCGGGCGCCGGCCGCTTCGGCGGCATCGAGCAGGGCGAGGTTGAGCCGGCCGCGATGCACCGACCAGATCACTTCGCCATCGTCCCGGCCGTAGCGCTGCAGCTGCGACCCGCCATCGACCGGATGCACCATCCGGCCGCGCATCATCACCGCCTGCGCCATCACCGCGTCCTGCAGTCCCGCCTGGCGCAGCGCGTGCAGGCCGCGCTCGGCCAGGGCCAGGTTGATCGAGCGGCCGCCCTCGTAGCCGCGGCGGCGCGGGTCGGGCCGCTTCTCGTACACGTCCACCGCCACGCCGCGGCGGGCCAGCAGGGTGGCGAGCAGGGCACCGGCCAGGCCGGCGCCGACGAGGGTGAGCGGGTGCGCGTCGGGGGACTTCACGGACGAGGGATCCGGCGGGGTCGGGAGCCCGATGGTCGGCTATTTGCACCGGTCCGTCACGCCCGCGGCGATCCGGCACCGATTTCACCCGGCCAAGGGTAGGAACAGGCCGGCGGCGAAGGTAGGCTTGCGCCAACAATGACGCGGGGATGGCGCGGCGCGCCGGGTAACAGCATGCGTGGAACGAACGGAAGACACTCGCACACCGTGATCGGCCTGGTGGCCTGTTTGCTGCTGGCCGGCTGGGCCTTGCCAGCCTTCGGCGGTGCCGCGGCCCCGACAGCCCCGGCGCTGTTGCCGGATGCCTCCTCGCCGGGCCTGCCGCGCCCGCTGCAGGTGCTCAAGGCCCTGCCGGCGCAGGACGCCGGGGCGCGCCACGACGTTCGCCTGGACCGTACGGCGGCCGCGAAGGCCGTGGATGCCGGCCATCTTCGCATCGACCTGCCCGGCCGCGAGCCCTTCGTCGCCGCCGTGGTGGCGCAGGAGCAGCACCCGACCGGCGACTGGAGCCTGACGGCGGAGGTCGCCACGGCATTCGGACCCCAGCGCGCCGTCTTCACCTTCGGCGGCGAAGCAGCCTTCGCCGCCATCCCCACGCCGTCCGGCCAGTGGATGCGGGTGGTGTCCGAGGGTGGCCGGCAGGTGCTCGAGGCGGACGGCCCCGTGTTCCCGCGCCGCGGCGGCGCCCTGGGGCCGGCCCATGCCGACCACGTGGTGCCGGTGCCCGGCAAGGCCGGCGGCCAGACGCTGCGCCTGGACGACACCCAGGCCCTGGGCCTGGCCAAGTCGGGCGAAACCCTGATCGACGTCCTGGGGCTGTACACCACGGAGCTGGTCGCACGGCGCGGCAGCGCCGCCCTGGTGGAAACCGAGTTCACCCACCTGCTGGCCCTGGCCAACGAGGCCTACGCCAACAGCGGTGCGAACGTGCGCTTCCGCTTCGTGGCCTTCCGCCAGACGGACTATCCGGTCGATCCCGACAACGACGTCGCCCTCACCGCCATCCGCACCAATGCACTGCCCGACGGCCTGAACCTGCACGCCGCCCGCGACGCCGTGCATGCCGACCTGGTGGCCATGCTGCGCACCTTCCCGGAGGGCGATTCCTGCGGCATCGCCTACCTCAACGGCGGCAATCTCAATGCCGAGAACCTCGACGCGGCCTTCGGCTATTCGGTGAACAACGTCGGCCCCTGCGGCCAGTTCACCCTCGCGCACGAGCTGGGCCACAACCTGGGGTCGGCGCATGACCGGGCCGCCTCCGGATTCGGGTCGGGCGCCTACCTGTACTCCTTCGGCTACCGCCAATCCTTCAGCCCGCCCTTCGCCACGGTGATGGCCTACGCCCAGGGCGTGGAGACCCGGCTGCCCCAGTTCTCGCGGCCCGCGGCGGATTGCCTGGGCGTGCCCTGCGGCGTGTCCGAACAGTCCGACAACGTCCGCAGCCTGCTGCTGATGGCGCCGCGCGTGGCCCTGTTCCGCCAGCCGCCGGGCGAGCTGCACCTGCTCGACGCGATGGCGCTGGAGTCGCGCATCAGCAACACCACGATGTCCTTCCGCGTGCGCCTGTCCAGCCCGGCGCCGGCCGGCGGCGTCAGCGTGCAGTACGCCACGTCCAACCTCACCGCCACCGCCGGCAGCGACTACAGCGCCGCCAGCGGGACCCTGGTGATCCCGGCCGGCCAGAGCCAGGGCAACATCAACGTCACCGTGCTGGCCGACAGCGTGGTCGAGGGCGACGAAACCCTGCGCCTGACCCTGGGCACGGTCACTGGCGCCACCGCGGTCCGCACCGTTGCCACCGGCCGCATCCGCGAGCCGGCCCTGACCATCGAGGACGTGGTGCTCACCGAGGGCGACACCGGCACCCTGCAGGGCGCCGTGGTGGTGCGGCTGTCGGACAACGTCGGCACCGCGGTCGGCTTCAGCATCGCCACCGTCGACGGCACCGCCGTGGCCGGCAGCGACTATGTCGCGGTCAACCTGGCCGGCCAGACCCTGGTGGCCGGCAGCCGGGAGCTGAGCATCCCCTTCACCGTGCTCAACGACACCTTGCCGGAGGGCGACGAGACCTTCGAGTTCGTGGTGTCCGGCGTCACGGGCGTCAACGTGGCGGACGGCCGCGCCCGCGTCACCCTGGTCGACAACGACACGCCCCGGCTGAATTTCGACTGGGGCCGCGTGCAGGCGCGGGAATGGGACAGCAGCTCGGTGCTCTACAGCATCCCGGTGCGGCTCTCGCGCGCGGCCGCGGGGCCGGTGAGCTTCAACGTGACCTCGTCGGACGTGGACGCCACCGCCGGCGTGGACTACCTGGCCGTGAACAGCACCAACGTGGTGATCCCCGCCGGCCAGCTGTCCGCCAACATCCCCGTGCGCATCTTCGGCGACACCGTGCCGGAGCCGGACGAGGTCTTCCTGCTGACGGTCTCCGGGGCCACCGGCGCATCGGTCGGACAGGGCCGCCTGGAGTTCGTGATCCGGAGCGACGAAGGGCCGCAGGCGGCGCCGCGCGTCACCCTGGCCGATGCCTCCGTGGTCGAAGGCAACGCCGGCAGCACGCCGATGCGCTTCGACCTGAACTTCGACAAGCCGGTGCCGACCGCGACCACGCTCACCTTCACCATGACCGCCGGTTCGGCGACGGCCGGGGTCGACTACCAGGCGCCCGAATCCCTGGCCCTGGCCGTGCCCGCCGGCGCGCGCAGCGCCAGCTTCGTGGTGCCCGTGCTCGGCGATGCCCTGGCCGAGCCCACCGAAACCTTCTCGGTCTCCTTCACGGGCCCCGGCACGCTGATCTACGACCGGTCCACCGCCACGGGCAGCATCCTGGACAACGACGGCGCCGCCGCGGCGGGCTACGTGCGCGACGACCGTTTCGTGCTGCGCGAGAACAGCCCGCAGGTCGCCCTGTCGGTGCTGGCCAACGACGTGCTCGATGCCGACGGCCTGGCGGGTGGCAGCCTGCGCATCCTGCAGGCGCCGGCCCTGGGCAGCGCCACGGTCGACACGGCGGGGACGGCGACGCCGGTGGACGACCGCCTGCGCTACACGCCGGCGGCCAACACCAGCGGCGAGGACGTCTTCCGCTACGAGGTCTGCACCGCCGCCAACGCCTGCCGCGCGGCCCGGGTGCAGGTGGTGCTGCGCCCGGTGCTGGACGTGGACATCCCGTCGCCCTCGCATGCCGGTTTCCGGGACGTGAACGTCCAGGGCCTGCGCGCCCTGGCCGGACTGCGGCTGCAGGCATCGGCGCCGGTCAAGCCCAAGGCCTTCCAGTCGCCGTCCATCGGCGCGGATCCGAGCCCGGGGTCGCCCTGGGACGACGGGCGCGCGGGCACCTGGCACACGGTGCAGGCGATCCCCGCGCACGCCAGCGGCCAGGCCCGCACCTGGCGCATGCTGGCCGAGGCCGCCGGCCTGGGCGGCGACGTCGACCTGTACCTGGGCGTGGACAGCAATGGCAACAGCCTGCCCGATGCCGCCGAACTGGTCTGCGCCGCGGCGATGAGCAGCGCGATCGAACGTTGCGAACTGGAGATGGCGGTGCCCGGCACCGGTTCGGCCAGCTACTGGCTGATGCTGCACAACCGCTCGGCGGGCGCGCAGTCGGCGACGGCGGTGTCGTTCGAGGTCGCGCTCGATGCGCTCGACGACCCGCGCCTGGCCGCGACCGGCCCGGGCAATGCGGCGGCCGGCGCGGCCTTCCCCGTCCGTCTGGGCTGGAACGCGCCGATGCTCGCCTCGGGCGAGCGGATGGCCAGCTTCGTCCGGATGGGCACGGCCGGGGGACCGGTCGGCCTGTTCCCCGTGCACATCAGCCGCGTCGGCAACGAGTCCGCGCCGATCGTGCTCGAGAGCGGCGTGCCCCGCGGGCTGCGCCTGGCCGGTGGCGAGGCGCAGGAGCGCATGTTCATCGACGTGCCGGCGGGCGCGACCCGCCTGGACGTCACCGTCACCGGTGCGGTCGACACCAATCTCTACCTGGCCCGGGTGGCCGCACCCACCGGCCCCGGGATCAGCCTGGCGCCGCCGCGGACGGCCGCCTCGGCCTCGGCCACGGGCCCGGGCACGACCGAAACCCTGGCCGTCACCGGCGCGGCCCTGCAGCCCGGCCGCTGGTACGTCACGCCCGTGAACCCGACGGCAACGGTGCAGAACCTGAGCGTGACGGCGACGGTCACCGCCACCGCCCCGGTGGTGCGGTCCGGCAGTTACTTCAATGCGGCGCGCAGCGGCCATGGCCTGTTCCTGTACCCGGCCGGACCGGTCCAGGTCGGCCTCTGGTACACCTACCTGCAGGACGGCACGCCGACCTGGTACTACCTGCAGGGCGACGCGCCCGGCGCCGACGGCCTCTGGACCGCCACCCTGTACCGCTCGGCCTGGCTGGGCAGCACCAACGTGCTCACCGCCATCGGCGAGGGCCGGGTGGCGCCCAGCGGCGCGGACGCCTTCACGTTCACCTACACGCTCGATGGCGAGACCGGTTCCGAACCCCTGGCCCTGCTGGGCCGGGGCTGCCCCAGCCTGTCGGGGCAGCCGCTGGACGTGAGCTCGCACTGGTTCAATCCGGGGCGATCGGGCGCGGGCTACAGCGTGCAGATGTTCCCCGACTACGAGTTCTACGCGGCCTTCGTCTACGACGGCGCGGGCGTGGCCCGCTACCTGCTGGCGGAACGCAACGGCTTCGGGGGCGCCAGCGCCAGCATGCCGCTCGTCCAGCTGCAGGGCTTCTGCCCCTTGTGCGTGCGGGCCGGGGACCCGACCCGCAGCACCATCGGCGTCTTCAGCCGCGGCTTCGCCGGGGGCAGCTTCAGCCAGGTCACGGTGGACGCGATCTACGCCAATGGCGTGCCGGGCGCCTGGACCGCGAACGAAGCGATCCAGGCCCTGGGCGGCCCGACGTCGGTGCAGGGCTGCGCGCCCTGAAGCGCGCCGCGCGGTCCCCGGTGCACGGGGGCCGCTGCGGCGGCCGGCGGCCGCTCAGGCCGACCGGTCGCGCCAGGCGGCGACTTCGTCCACGAAGCGGGCGATGTCGGCGAAGCGGGTGTACATCGGGACCGGCGAGATGCGGATGACGTCGGGCTCGCGCCAGTCGCCGACCACCCCCCGCGCCACCAGGTGTTCGAACAGGGCGCGGCCCTGGTCCCGGCCGCCGCGCACGCGCAGCGAGAGCTGGCAACCGCGGCGGTCGGCCTCGGCCGGCGTCGCGATCTCGATCACCGCGCCCAGGCGCGCGCGCACCAGCGACTCGAGGTAGCCGGTCAGCCGCAGCGAGCGCTCGCGCAGCGCCGCCATGCCCACCGACTGGAACAGCTCCAGCGACACCCGCAGCGGCGCCAGCGCCAGGATCGGCGGGTTGCTCAGCTGCCAACCCTCGGCGCCGGGCGTGGGCACGAAGTCCGGGCCCATGCGGAAGCGCGTGGCCTGGTCGTGGCCCCACCAGCCGGCGAAGCGCGGGTGGTCGCCGTGGGCGTGGCGCGCGTGCACGAAGGCGCCGGCGACCGCGCCCGGGCCGCTGTTGAGGTACTTGTAGCTGCACCAGGCAGCGAAGTCGGCGCCGCTGTCGTGCAGGGCCAGGGGCAGGTTGCCGGCGGCGTGGGCCAGGTCGAAACCGACGACGCAGCCGCGGGCGTGGGCCAGGCGCGCGACTTCGCGCAGGTCGAAGGCCTGGCCCGAGCGGTACTGCACGCCCGGCCACAGCACCAGGGCGACGCGGTGGCCGTGCTCGGCCAGGGCGCGCTCGAGGGCCGCCATCGAGATCGTGCCGCCGGCTTCGTCGGGCTGCACCTCGATGAGGTCGCGGGCCGGGTCGAAGCCATGGAAGCGCAGCTGCGAGGCCACGGCGTGGCGGTCGGAGGGGAAGGCGCCGGCCTCGATCAGGATGGCGGGCCGCTCGGCGCTGGGCCGGTAGAAGCTCACCATCAGGAAATGCAGGTTGGCGGTGAGCGTGTTCATCGCCACCACTTCCCCTTCCTCCGCGCCGGCGATCGCCGCCAGGCCCGCGCGCACTTCGGCGTGGTAGGGCATCCACGGATGCTTGCCGTGGAAATGCGCCTCCACGCCCAGGCGCGCCCAGTCGTCGAGCTCCTGCAGCAGGGCCGCGCGCACGCCGCGCGGCTGCAGGCCCAGCGAATTGCCGCAGAAGTAGGCCTGCTCGCCGTCGCCGTGCGGCGGCACCAGGAACTGGTCGCGCAGGGACGACAGCGGATCGGCGGCGTCCAGCGCCGCGGCGGGCGCCTCGTGCGTGGGAATCATTCGAACCTCGATCGCGGCAGGCCCAGCCACTCCAGCGCGGTGCCGTGGTAGAGACGGGCCTGCTCGGCCTCGGACAGGCCCAGCGCGGCGATGCCGGCGCCGGGCTGCTGCTCGCCGAGCGGGAAGGGATAGTCGGTGCCCAGCATCACCCGCGCGGTGCCGACGGTGTCGAGCAGGTAGCGCAGCGCGCGGTCGTCCGCCACCCAGCTGTCGAAGAACAGCTGGTCGAGGTACTTGCGCGGGCTGTGCGGGTTGTCGGTGGCCACCAGGTCCGGGCGCATGTTGAAGCCGTGCTCGATGCGGCCGAGGGTGTAGGGGAAGCTGCCGCCGCCGTGCGCCAGGCAGACCTTCAGGCGCGGGAAGCGCTCGAGCACGCCGCCGAAGATCAGCGCACAGGCGGCGCGGCTCTGCTCGGCCGGCATGCCCACCAGCCAGGGCATCCAGTACTTGGGCATGGATTCGGCGCCCATCATGTCCCAGGGGTGCACCAGGATGGCGGCGCCCAGGTCCTGGGCGGCCTCGAAGAAGGGCAGCAGCTCGGGCGCGTCGAGGTTCCATTCGCCGATGTGCGAGCCGATCTGCACGCCCTGCAGGTCCAGCTGGTCCATGCAGCGCTCGAGCTCCTGGATGGCCAGGCGCGGCGACTGCAGCGGCACCGTGCCGATGCCGGCGCAGTGGCGGCGGTGCTCGCGGCAGGCTTCGGCCAGGTGGTCGTTGAGCGCCTGGTGCAGTTCAAGCGCGTGCTGGGGCTTGGCCCAGTAGCTGAACATCACCGGCACCGTGCTCAGCACCTGCACCTGCACGCCGAAGCGCGCGTAGTCGGCGATGCGCTCGGCCGGGTCCCAGGTCTTGGACCAGATCTCGCGGAAGAACTTGCCGTCCTTGTAGATGCGGGCCCGGCCATCCTCGTGGTGGATCACCGGGAAGCGCGCATCGCCGAACTTCTCGGCCAGGTTGGGCCAGGTGCGGGGCAGGTAGTGGGCGTGGCTGTCGATCTTGAGCATGGCGGGATTCTAGCCGCTGGCGCCGCCGCCACCGCCCAGCCAGCCGGCGAAGGCGGCATAGGCCGGGATGCCCAGGGCGAGGTTGAAGGGAAAGGTCAGGCCCAGGGCTGCGGTGATGCAGCGGCCGGCGTCGGCCTGGGGCAGCGAAGCGCGCACCGAGGCGGGCGCGGCGATGTAGGACGCGCTGGCCAGCATCGCCCCGAACACGGTGGCGCCACCGGTGCCCAGGCCGATGGCGTGGCCGATGGCCGTGCCCGCCAGGCCATGCGCCAGCGGCAAGACGGTGGCGAACACCAGCAGTCGACCGACCCCGCGGCGCAGTTGCCGCAGCTGGCCCGCCGCGACCAGGCCCATGTCCAGCATGAACAGCATCAACATGCCCTGGAACAGCTGGAAGTACATCGCGTCCACCGCCTGCACGCCGTCCTTGCCGGCGATGGCGCCGATCGCCAGGCCGCCGATCAGCAGCATCGCGGTGCGCCCGGTCAGCACTTCGCGCACCTGGTGCCAGCTCGGCCGGCCGCCGCCGCGGGCCAGGCCGATGCCGAGCAGGATGGCCGGGATCTCCAGCGCGACCACCAGGGCCACCAGCACGCCCGGCGCCTCGCCCCCGGTGCGTTCGACGAACTGCTGGGCGGCGATGAACGTGACCGCGGATACCGAGCCGTAGTGCGCCGCCAGCGCGCCGGCCTGCATCTGGTCGTCGCCCAGCCAGGCCCGGGCCAGGGCATAGGCGATGGCCGCGGTGGCGATGCCGGCGACCACGGTCACCGCCAGCAGCAGCCCCAGGTTGCCGGGGGCGCCCTGGTGCAGGGCCACGCCGCCCTTGAGGCCAATGGCCAGCAGCAGGAAGATCGACAGGTACGACTGGATCGCCGGATGGATCTCCAGGTCGCTGCGCAGCCCGCGCGCCAGCAGGCCCAGGCCGAACGCCAGTACCACGGGCGAGAGCAGGTTGGCCGAAAGCAGGTCCAGCCCGGACTCCATGGTTCAGGTGCCTTCGCCGTAGCGCGCCGGGGCGGGGTTGAGGTGGCCGCAGCCGCGGCAGGT
Source organism: Arenimonas sp. (assembly GCA_041919875.1). Taxonomy (GTDB): domain Bacteria; phylum Pseudomonadota; class Gammaproteobacteria; order Xanthomonadales; family Xanthomonadaceae; genus Arenimonas. The sequence continues at coordinate 2,503 of JAYRTA010000001.1, read as the reverse complement.
GCGGTGCCCGCGCGAGCCGTAGAAGCGGTCGAAGACGGCGCCGAACTGGGTCTCGATGTCCTCGAGCACGAAGAACTCCGAATACAGCGGCGCGTTGCAGCGCTCGCAGTACCACAGCAGGCCGTCGCGTTCGCCGGGCAGGCGCTTGCGCTCGATCACCAGGCCGACGCCGCCGGCGCCGCGCTGGGGCGAGTGCGGCACGCGCGGGGGCAGGTAGAACACCTCGCCGGCGCGGATCGGGATGTCGCGCACCTTCCCGTCCTCCTGGACCTTCAGCACCATCTCGCCCTCGAGCTGGTAGAAGAACTCGGGGCCTTCGTCGTGGTGGAAGTCGGTGCGCTGGTTCGGGCCGCCGACCACCATGATGATGAAGTCGCCGTCCACGATGCACTTGTTGGCGACCGGCGGCTTGAGCAGGTGCCGGTTCGCCTCGATCCAGGCCTGCAGGTTGAACGGGGCGGCAAGCATCTCAGCGGGCCTCCGGGAAGGCCGCCACGCACTTGAGCTCGATCGCGATCGGCGTGGGCAGGGAGGTGATCCCGAGCGTGGTGCGGCAGGGGGCCTTGTTGACGTCCGGGAAGTATTCGGCCCACACGCCGTTGTAGGCCTGGAAATCGCGGTGCATGTCGGTGAGGTAGACGGTGACGTCCACCAGCCAATCCCATCGGCAATGGCTGGCCTCGAGCACCGCGCGCACGTTGGCGAACACCGAATGGCACTGGGTGACGATGTCGTAGTCGATCAGCCGGCCGGCGGCGTTGTAGACGTTGCCCGGGATGGCGTTGCTGCCCGGGCTGCGCGGGCCGATGCCCGAGAGGAACAGCAACTGCCCGACCCGACGGGCGTGCGGGTAGCTGCCGACCGGTCGTGGTGCGGTGTCGGTGCGGATGATCTGGCTCATGCCGGGTCCTTGAGCTTGCCGCGGATGTGCTGCATGGCCAGGGCGTAGGCCTCGGGCAGTTCCTCGGGGTAATCCACGCCCATGCCCAGCTCGCGCACGCGCCCGTCGAGCAGTGAATAGACCCAGCCGTGCACGCTGAGCTTCTGCCCGCGCGCCCAGGCGTCGCGGACGATGGTGGTCTGGCAAACGTTGACCACCTGCTCCACCACGTTGAGTTCGCACAGGCGGGCGTGGCGAAGGGACTCGAGCTCGACCTCGGCCAGCAGCGGGGCGTGCTTCTGCGCCACGTCGCCCACGTGCCGCAGCCAGTTGTCCACCAGGCCGAAACGGGCGCCGGTCATGGCCGCGTGCACGCCGCCGCAACCGTAGTGGCCGACCACCAGGATGTGCTCGACCTTGAGCACGTCCACCGCGAACTGGATCGTGCTCAGGCAGTTGAGGTCGGTGTGCACCACCACGTTGGCCACGTTGCGGTGCACGAAGACCTCGCCCGGCTGCAGGCCGGTGATCTGGTTGGCGGGCACGCGCGAATCCGAGCAGCCGATCCACAGGTACTTGGGCGCCTGCAGCCGCGAGAGCCGCTTGAAGAACTGCGGGTCCTCGGCGCGCACGCGCTCGGCCCATTCCTTGTTGCGGTCCAGCAGTTCCTTGAGCGGCATGGCTATCCCAGGGCGATGGTGACGTTCTTGGCCTCGGTGAAGAAGCGCAGGGCTTCCCAGCCGCCTTCGCGGCCCAGGCCGGACTGCTTGACGCCACCGAAGGGCGTGCGCAGGTCGCGGTTCATCCAGGTATTGGTCCAGACGATGCCGGCGTCCAGGCGCGCGGCGAGGCGGTGTGCGCGGCGCAGGTCGGACGTCCAGACGCTGGCGGCCAGGCCGTAGGGCGTGGCATTGGCCAGCTGCAGCGCGTGCTCCTCGTCGTCGAAAGGCTGCAGGGTGACGACGGGGCCGAAGATTTCCTCGGTATTGGTGCGGCAATCCGGGCCCAGGCCCTCGATGACCGTCGGCGCAATGAACCAGCCCCCGGCGCAGCGGCCGGCCGGCTCAAGGGCCGTGCCCCCGGTGAGCACCCGGCCGCCTTCCTCGCGGGCCAGCGCCAGGCAGGCCATCACCTTGTCGAAGTGCGCGCGCGAGACGACCGGGCCGGTGGTGGTGGCCGGGTCCTCGGGATCGCCGACCACCAGCTGCCGCGTGCGTTCGACGAAGGCGTCGCGGAATTCCGCGTAGGCGCTGCGTTCGACCAGGATGCGTGAGCCGCAGAGGCAGATCTGCCCGGAATTGAGGAAGGCCGAGCGCACCAGGGTGTCGAGCAGGCCCTCGCGCGGGGCATCGGCGAATACCAGGCTGGCGTTCTTGCCGCCCAGTTCGAGCGAGACCTTCTTGAGGCTGCGCGCGCAGGATTCGGCGATGCGCCTGCCCACCGCGGTGCTGCCCGTGAAGCTGACCGCCTTGACCCCGGCATGGTCGACCAGGGCCTGGCCGACCCGCTCGCCGCGGCCATGGACGATGTTGAGCACGCCGGCGGGGAAGCCGATCTCGCGCGCCGCCTCGCCCAGCAGCCAGGCCGTCACCGGCGTGACTTCGCTGGGCTTGCCGACCACGG